>CAYPTK010000025.1:0-18962 GCA_964413555.1 uncultured Bacteroidales bacterium
AATTGAACCTGACAATTACATATATTTAGATACCTATTCATGGATACTGTTTAAAATGGGAAAATATAAAAAAGCAGCTGAATATGCTGAAAAAGCAATTGAAAATGGAGGCAATGAAAGTGGAGAAGTGCTGGAGCATTATGGAGATATTTTGTTTAAATTAGGAAAAAAAGAGCAAGCAATAAAATATTGGAACAAAGCGGTAGAATTTGAAGACCATTCAGAGGAACTGGAGAATAAAATTAAAAACCGGGAAATTAAATAATTAATTACAAATTATAACTTTTTTAAATTATTCAACAAACAGATTATAATTGAATAAGCAAATAAATAAATATCAACATATTCTAAACAATAAGATAATATTTTTCATTATTATAATTGTTAGCTATACAAGTGTTATTTTTTCTCAGGATAAAGAAGCTTTACAGCAACGCAGAGAACAGAAAATTAAAGAGATACAATATACCAGTAAATTAATTAATGCAACCAAAAAAAATAAACGAATCGCCATAAACCAGCTGCTTATTTTAAATAAGAGGTTAGAGATTCGGGAAAATTTAATCAATGAAATTAACAATGAGATTTTATATATAGACAACACGATAAATGAAATAGAAAAAAAAATCAGCGATAGAAAAAATGAAATTCAAGATATAAAACAGGAATATGGAAAAATTATATATAACACGTATAAACATTATAATACATATAACCGATTGATGTTTATTTTATCAGCAGAAAATTTTAATCAGGCATATAAAAGAATAATATATATAAAACAATATTCAGAATACAGGAAAAAACAGGTTCAAAGGATCAAAGAGATCCAGGTTCAATTAGAACAACAGATAGGCGAATTAAAAGAAAAGAAAGATGAAAAACTTCAGTTAATACAAGAAAAGAAAGATGAAAAACAAAAATTTGCAAGTGAATCTCAACAACGTGAAGAGATGATTGATGAATTAAAGCAAAAAGAAAATGAATTAAGACGAGAGTTAAATAAAAAACGTGCAATAGCTGAAAAATTAGAGAAAGAGATTCAAAAAATAATTGAAAATGAAGCGAAACAAACGGAAAAAGGATATTATAAATTAACACCTGCTGAAAAAATTGTATCAAAATCATTTGAAAAAAATAGGGGAGGACTGCCTTGGCCTACCAAGCAGGGAATTATAACAGAAGCATTCGGGATGCACAGACACCCGGTATTAAAAGGCGTTACTGTAAATAATAACGGTATTGATATATCTACCGTGGGCGGTTCGGAAGTACGAGCAATATTTTCGGGTACGGTGAGCAAGATTGTTGCCATTAAAGGAGCTAACAATACCATAATTTTGAGACACGGCAATTATTTAACTGTTTACCAAAATTTAAATGATGTCACTGTAGAAGTAGGACAAAAAGTCAATGTAAAGCAAACTTTAGGTTATGTTTACAAGGAAAAAAACGGCGATGAATCCATACTGCATCTCGAAATATGGAAGGAAACACAGAAGCTAAATCCAGAGGATTGGTTGGTAAAACGATAAAAAATTTAAAAAATATAAAATTAATTAGTAACTTTATTTAAAAAATCAAGTATAAATGAGAAAAATTTCTGCTCAATGGAAAAGCAACTAACTATAAAATCGGAGATCAAGAATATACAAGAAGTTGAAAAGCTTATTGATACTATATCAGAAGAATTAAAATTGAATAAAACATTATATGGAAATGTTTTAATTTCAATATTCGAAGCTGTTAATAATGCAATATTGCATGGAAACAAGCAAGAAGAAAACAAGGATGTAAATATTAAAATAATGCATGATGACAAGGAACGAAAACTTTTGATATATGTTAAAGATCAAGGCAAGGGATTTAATTATTATAATATCCCGGACCCGACCAGTGAACAAAATATTGAAAGTGTAAACGGACGTGGAATATTTTTAATGAAACAACTATCAGACGGGATCATTTTTCATGATGACGGAAGTATGGTGGAAATAATTTTTAAATTATAAGTTTGAGTATAGAATATTTTGCCGAACAAATCAAACAACCTCCTGAATATTACATAGATATTTCAATTGTTAACCAGTGGATACAAAAATGTGTTAAAAGCAAGAAATATGAAATAGCGATCATTTGTATAATTTTTACAAATGATCAAAAGTTACTTGAAATAAATAAACAATTTCTTCAAAAAGATTATTTGACCGATATTATAACATTCAGTTATTCCGAAAAAAATGAATTGTCAGGAGATATATTTATTAGTATTGACAGGGTAAATGAGAATGCCCAAAAATATGATGTTTTTTTTAGCGATGAAATTAAGCGGGTGATTATTCATGGCATTTTACATTTAATGGGATATGAAGATTATAATGAACAGGATAAACAGGTTATGAGAAATGAAGAAAATTTATTATTAAAACTATATCCCGTGCAATAAAAACGTTATTTTTTTATTATTAAGACGAGCTCTTAGATAGAAAAGATTATAATCTAAAAATCTTCATTAAATTTGTATTTTTTTATTTTTAATTGAAAACATGAACACGGAATATGATGTAATCATTGTAGGAGCAGGACATGCCGGGTGTGAGGCAGCAGCAGTCGCCGGCACGATGGGATCAAAAGTATGTTTGATTACAATGGATATGACCAAGATGGGACAAATGTCATGCAATCCTGCAATGGGTGGGATAGCCAAAGGGCAAATAATTAGAGAAATAGATGCATTGGGTGGTTTTTCAGGAATTGTAACAGATCGGAGCATGATACAGTTTAAAATGCTAAATAGATCCAAAGGGCCAGCCATGTGGAGTCCTAGAGCTCAATGTGACAGAGTTAAATTTAGTATTGAATGGAGAAAATTAATAGAAGAAAATCGAAACATAGATTTGATTCAGGATGTTGTCAATAAGTTATTAATAAATGAAAGAAAAATATATGGAGTTGAAACTGAAATAGGATTAAACATATATGGTAAAACCGTCATATTAACCAATGGTACTTTTTTGAATGGATTAATGCATATTGGTAAAACAAAGTTAGAAGGCGGACGATTGGCAGAAAAATCATCTTATAATATCAGTGAGCAACTATTAGCATATAAATTCCCTTTAGGTAGAATGAAAACAGGTACACCAGTCAGATTGGATGGGAGGACAATAGATTTTTCAAAAATTCAGGTTCAGGAAGGAGAAGCAAAAGGAAAATTTTCTTTTTTATATCCACCACTACAAATCAATGAATCAAAAAATTGTTACATAACATACACCAATTCCAAAGTACATGAAATATTAAGAGAAGGATTCAACGATTCACCTTTATTAAATGGGTCCATTCAAGGCATAGGCCCCCGTTATTGTCCAAGCATAGAAGATAAAATTGTAACATTTAGCGACAAAGATAGGCATCAACTATTTTTGGAACCTGAGGGAAATGATACAGTCGAGTATTATTTAAATGGATTTTCATCATCTTTATCATTTGATATACAATATAGAGCACTTAAACATATACCCGGATTAGAAAATGCAAAAGCATTCAGGCCAGGATATGCTATAGAATATGACTATTTTGACCCGACAATATTAGATTATACATTGGAAACAAAAATCATTCAACATTTATATTTTGCAGGCCAAATCAATGGAACGACAGGGTATGAAGAAGCAGCCGGGCAGGGGTTGATCGCTGCAATTAACGCGCATGGAAAAACACGAGGAAAAGAACCGTTTATTTTAAAACGTAATCAAGCCTATATTGGAGTTTTAATTGATGATTTGATCAATAAAGGCGTAGATGAACCATACAGGATGTTTACTTCCAGGGCAGAGTACAGGATTTTGTTAAGACAGGATAATGCAGATGAACGATTAACCACTTTAGGCATTGATTTAGGTTTGGTATCAAAAGAACGGGATGCAATATTTCAAGAAAAAATGTTAAAAAAGAAGCAAATCATTGAATTTTGTCATAAAAATGGGATCACTCCATCCCAGGTAAATGAATATTTAGAAAGTATTAATTCAAGTAAACTAAAGCAAAAAATTCCTATAGTCGATCTCCTCTCGAGGCCAGAAATTAAAATAGAAAATATTGCCCGTGTCACCCCCGAATTAGACACGTTGCTTAATCAGTTAGGAAAATTTCATGAAGATATAATTGAATCTGCTGAAATTGAAATGAAATATGCAGGTTATATAGAAAGAGAAAGAGAATTAGCTGATAAGATAAAGCGTCTTGAAAAAATTGAATTGAAGCATGAGGACTACAGCGCGTTTCAATCCATATCATTTGAAGGAAGACAAAAATTGAATAAAATCAAGCCCAAAACCATTGGACAAGCCTCGAGAATCCCTGGTGTATCCCCTGCAGATATTAATGTATTATTGGTACATATGAAAAGATAAATAGAGATTAACTTGAAATGTTCCACGTGGAACATTTTTTATATTCATATTTAATTGAAGATAGTATGAATGATCATATTAATAAATTATACACGATTGCCAAATCTTTTCCAACTAAACCTGGTATTTATCAATTCATGGATAATAGTGGAAATTTTTTATACATAGGGAAAGCAAAAAATCTCAGGAATAGAATTCTGTCATATTTTAATCATCAAGGGTATAATAAGAATAAAATTTATTTATTATTAAATAAAACATCTGATATACAAAACTTTATTGTTGATAATGAATCAGAAGCGTTTATACTGGAAAACAGCTTAATTAAAAAACATCAACCAAAATATAATATACAATTAAAAGATGATAAAACGTACCCATGGATTTGTATAAAAAAAGAACGATTTCCAAGAGTATTTTATACACGAAATATCGTAAAAGATGGATCTGAATATTTCGGGCCATACACCTCGATGAAGACAGTCAAAACCGTTTTAGAATTGATCAGAAAATTATATCCTATTAGAACATGTAAATTTAATTTGACTGAAAACGCTGTAAAGAACAAAAAATACAAGAAATGTTTAGAATTTCATATTGGGAATTGTAAAGGCCCATGCGAGGGACTACAGGCAGAAGATGAATACATGCAGAATATTTCGGAAATTCAAAAAATATTAAAAGGCAGTATTCAGGATGTTATACTATACCTGGAGCAAATCATGCATGAATCTGCTAAAAGATTAGAATATGAAAAAGCTGAAGAAATTCGACAAAAAATCCAAATCATTAAATCATATCATAATAAATCCAAAGTAGCGAACCCAAAAATTCATGATGTCGATGTATTTACAATAGTAAATGAAATCAATGAAGCATTTGTAAATTATTTAAAAATTATAAACGGGACAGTGGTACAGGTCTATACCGTTGAAATAAAAAAGAAACTGAATGAACCTGTTCAGGATATTTTTCCAACCGCGATCCTTCGAATTAGAGAACAATTAAAGAGCAAATCAAAAGAAATAATTCTACCTGAACATGTAGAATTTGAATTACCCAATATCAAAATTACAGTACCCAAGAGCGGAGATAAGAAGAAGTTAATCGAATTATCACATAAGAACCTTTTATATTTTAAAAGCATAAAAATTCAGCAACGTGAACAATTAAAAAAGCGCAAGCAGAAGAATTATAAACTGGAATCACTAAAAAAACACTTGCAACTTGATAAACTACCAGGGCACATCGAATGTTTTGATAATTCAAATATACAGGGAAAATACCCTGTAGCAGCATGCGTTGTCTTTAGAAATGGAAAACCATCTAAAAAAGAATATCGAAAATTTCATATTAAGAGTGTAGAAGGGCCGGACGACTATGCAAGCATGAAAGAGGTAGTCTATAGAAGATATCACAGGGTATTGGCAGAAAATATTGAACTACCGGATTTAATTGTGATAGATGGAGGTAAAGGTCAATTGAATGCTGCTTTTAAAAGTTTAAAAGAATTACATATAGAATCTAAAATTAAAATAATAGCCATTGCAAAACGGGTGGATGAAATATTTCAGATCGGAGATCCGTATCCTATATATATAAATAAGAATTCTGAATCGTTAAAAATTTTGCAGCATGTACGAGATGAAGCACATCGATTTGGGATTTCATTTCATCGAGATACCCGATCCAAACATACTTATCATAGTGAACTGCAAAAAATAAACGGGATAGGATATCAGACAGCACAAAAATTATTAACATATTATAAAAGCATTGAAAGTATTAGATCAGAAGATGTAGAACAGTTACAAAAAATTATTGGTAGAGATAAAGCCCTTAAAGTTCATCAATATTTTAATAAATAAGTATGCTTAAAGGAAACGTTTAAATGTTCCACGTGGAACATTTAAGGTTACCTCTAAAATTGCTTCGCACCAAAACTTGTAGCGATAATTTCCTTTGGTGAGAGCTGCACCGTTTTAGGCAAAGAATTTTTCCGCTGAACTATCGGTATAATTTAATGGAAAGCGATACCACGTTAAGTTATTGCTGCATGCCCAAAGGTGAAGAGATACACCAGGCATTTGCTTCCTGCATTTTTCAAAATAGACCACTATAATTTTAAAAAAAGCCGTTGCAACGACCTACTCTATATTTTTTTTTGGTAGAAACTAATTTTTAGAAATTGTTATAAAAATAAACTTATTAATTAAAGAACAATTATTTTGTTAGCCTATAGCACATCATCTACCGCGTTGGCTGCAGCAGTATTAGTATACAGCTTTGCTTTGCCGCCTTGTAGCTGATGCACTACAGATTTTTTCAGCAAACCCTATCTAACCATTAAAAAATAAACAGATGAAAAGAGGGATGAAAAAATTGTTGAAAAATGGATGGATACAAATAGGAAATATTCTATTTTGTTCGGTACGCGCAATAATTAATTAAATCCCTTAAAGCAGTATTGTATTCATTCATCGGAAATGAATCCAAAAGTGTAATCGTCTTATCCTTATATTGTAACATGATATCATTTGCATATTCAATACCATTATACTTGTGAACAAAATGGATTATTTCATCCATGTACGATTTTTTGTTTTTGCCTGATTTAATAATCCTGATAATTTTATTTTTTTCACTGGTTTTTGAAGAATTCAACGCGAAAATTAATGGCAATGTCAATTTTTTTTCTTTTATGTCATTTCCTGTCGGCTTCCCAAGGATGCCCTTTTTTTGATAATCCAGGATATCATCTTTAATCTGAAAAATTATCCCGGCATTTATTCCAAGCAATTCAAGGCCATCCATTTCTTTATCATTCGTATCGACGGATTTTCCAGCGCAACATGTACAGGCAGAAAATAATGAAGCCGTCTTTTTGGATATAATATTAAAATACTGCTCTTCCGTGAGCTGTAACCTTCTTGATTGTTTTATCTGGATCAATTCTCCTTCACTAATTTTTTGTACAGCATTTGATACTATTTTTAATAATTCAATTTCATTTTCATTCATTGATAATAACAAGCCTTTTGCAAGCAAATAGTCACCTAACAGAACAGCAACCTTTGTATTCCATAACGCGTATATTGAAAATTGCCCTCTTCTTTGATATGAATCATCCACAACATCGTCATGAACAAGGGTAGCAGTGTGCAATAATTCAATCAATGAAGCTGCTACATACGTGGAGTGATTCACCGGGCCCAGCATCTTGGCAGTTAAAAATATAAATAATGGCCTGATTTGTTTTCCTTTTGACCTTAAAATATAATTTATGATGAGTTTTAAAAAAGGTATATCGCTTTTTACTGATTCATGAAAATGCTTCTGAAAGTTGGCCATTTCTAATGCAACAGGCTTTTTAATGTCTTGTAATCTCTTTATTTCCATTGATTTATGTTTCTTAAGACGGGTTTTCCGGGATATTAAATTGATTTATGATAATTAAAAAAATAATAAATGTTTGGATCATTTAAGAATATATGTCAATCCATGCAAGTTTATATACCTACATGAAACGATATAGTCTGAAATAAATATTCGTTTTATACAAACAAGAAAGAATTTTATATAGTGAAAAACTCCATACGCGCTTTGAAAGTAAATAAATGAATATAAGATACTAAAATATAATATTTTTTTGACAAAATTTCTAAAAATCAAAAATACTGAATATAAAATATTCAAAAAAAGATATAGGAAATATTTTGTATCTTTGTGTGAAATAACGAATAGAAAAATATAAAAATTAATGTATAGAATTGAAGTCGAAAAATTGGAATTTGCAGCAGAAATGCTGAAATCGGTTGCACACCCTATAAGACTGCAAATAATTAATTTATTGATAGACTATGAAAAAAAATCAGTGACAGAAATACATAAGATATTAAATATAGAACAGGCGGCGACATCTCATCATTTAGGCATCCTTAAAAATAAAGGTATTTTAGGTTCTGAAAGAGATGGGAAAAACTGTTATTATTATCTTAAGCAAAAGAAAATTAGTGCAATTATACAATGTGTAAAAGAGTGTTCTTTATAAATAATTGTTATGACGCGGCTAAGGATCACGAAGAAATTTAATTTTGAAATGGCGCATGCTTTATGGAATTATGACGGATTATGTAAGAATATTCACGGGCATTCATATAAATTATGGGTTACAGTTAAAGGAAGTCCTGATGAAAACTCCAACGGGGCAAAACAGGGAATGGTGATTGATTTTAGTGTGTTAAAAGATATAGTTCATAAGCATATTATCGATAAATTCGACCATTCACTTGTTGTCAATAAACTTATTCCACGGGAACACCTAGAACATGTTGAGCAAATGTATGACCGTCTCCATGTTTTTGACAACCAGCCAACATGCGAAAACCTTGTTATACAATTTGTCAAAATCCTCCAACATCACATTCCTGCAAATATCGAGTTATTCAGTATCATGTTGTCTGAAACAGATACCTCGTATGCTGAATGGTATGCAGCAGATCAGGCATGAAAAATATTGAACAATCTCATTACAAGGATATTGAGATAAATTGAAGATACAAGAGGCCCTTCATGATAAAATAAAATGGAAAAAATATATTCTATTTCTTTTTTTATTCATTTTCTTTATACCTGAAATCATAAAATAAACAACAAAAATGGATACCCAGCAGCAGGATAAATGCCTTTATTTAATTGATGCATATTCCCTTATCTATAGATCATATTATGCATTTATAAGAAATCCGAGATATAATTCTAAAGGAATGAACACATCGGCAGCCTTCGGGTTCATAAATGGCCTGGTGGAAGTCATTAATAAACGAAAACCAACGCATATTGGTGTGGCTTTTGATACACCAGCACGAACATTCCGGAATGATATCTACGAGGAATATAAAGCCAACAGGGAAGAAACACCGGAAGACATTAAGCTGGCGGTTCCATATATTCAAAAAATAGTTAAAGCATTCAATATTCCTGTTATTGAAATGCCTGGATATGAAGCAGATGATATTATTGGCACGCTTAGTTACCAGGCTGAAAAAAAAGGATTTACAACATACATGATGACACCGGATAAAGATTATGCACAGCTGGTTGATAATAAAACATATATATATAAACCCAGGGGGTCCGGTACCGAAGCGGAAATTATTGGCAGAAAAGAAATACTTGAGAAATATGGCATTGATGAACCAACACAGGTAATTGATATAATGGCTCTTTGGGGTGATACATCCGATAATGTACCTGGGGTGCCGGGTATAGGGGAAAAAACAGCAATGAAACTGATAGCTGAATACCAAAATGTTGAAAATTTGATAAAACATGCCCATCAACTTAAAGGTAAACTCAAGGAAAAAATTGAAGCAAATAAAGAAATGATTCTCATTTCTAAAGAATTAGTAAGCATTATTCTGGATGTACCCGTGGAGTTCAATGAAGATGAATTAAAAATCAGGGATTTTAATGCTGAAGCGTTAAAAAACATTTTAGACGAGTTGGAATTTAAAAACGTGTATGAACGAATTTTTAAAAGCGAAACAAGTAAACATCATGTTCAACAACGACTACTTTGGGATGAAGAACCAGCTGCTGCAACCGAGCCCGATAAGCCTTTATTTGATTCGATAGAAACCGTTCGTCATGATTACAAGCTTATAAAAGAGCAGGAAGAAAGGCAACAACTAATAGATTTGTTGATGCAGCAACAGGAAATTTGTTTCGACACCGAAACAACATCATTGCAGGTATATGATGCAGATATTGTCGGGATGTCGTTTTCTATCGAGGCCGGGAAAGGATGGTATATTGCTTTGCCCAAAGATAAACAACACGCCACGAATATCGTAACGGAATTTAAGCAGATATTCGAAAACAGCGAAATAAAGAAGGTTGGCCAGAATTTGAAATTTGATATACTGATGCTGAATATGTATGGAATCAATGTAAAAGGAGAATTATTTGATACCATGATAGCACATTACCTGATTCAACCAGAATTGCGTCATAACCTGACTTTTTTGGCCGAACAATATCTTAAATACTCACCTGTCCCTTTAGAAGAGCTTATCGGGAAAAAAGGGAAAAATCAATTAAGTATGGGAGCTTTGAGTCATGAAAAAATATATGAATATGCATGTGAAGATGCAGATATTACATTCAGATTAAAACCCATCCTTGAAAAAGAACTCGACACCTATGGAATGATGGCACTTGCACGTGATATTGAAATGCCTTTGGTTAACGTGTTGAAAAATATGGAGTTAAGCGGAGTTAAACTGGATATTAATCAAATCTGCCGGTTTGGAGAAACATTGAATAAAGAACTTGTTGATTTAAACCGTGTTATAATTGACATGGCAGGAAGTGGAGATTTTAACGTGGATTCACCAAAACAGCTTGGTGTAATATTGTTCGAGAAAATGAAAATCAGTGATGCCCCGAAAATGACGAAATCAAAACAATACTCTACCAGCGAAGAAACCCTTGAAAAACTCAAAGATAAACATGAAATTATTAATAAGGTGCTGGAATACAGGTCGTTAAAAAAATTGATGTCAGGATATGCAGAATCATTGCCAAAGCTGGTAAACAGCCATACCAGTAAAATACACACGTCATTCAACCAGACAATTACATCAACAGGACGTTTAAGCAGCAATAATCCTAATTTGCAAAATATTCCCATTCGTGAAGACAGGGGAAGAGAAATCAGAAGAGCCTTTGTCCCATCCGGCGACGATTGTATCATGTTATCAGCAGATTATTCACAGATAGAGCTTCGGATTATGGCTCATATGAGCGAAGATCCTCATTTAATAGAAGCATATCAAAACGAGCTGGATATCCATACTGTTACCGCGGCAAAAATCTTTAATGTCCCTTTAGACCAGGTGAATAGTGATATGAGGCGTAAAGCCAAAACAGCAAACTTTGGAATCATATACGGTATATCTGTACACGGGTTATCTCAAAGGCTGAATATCCCGCGTGCCGAGGCAAATGAATTAATCGAAGGATATTTTAAAAACTACCCGGGGGTCAAGGAGTACATGGACTGCACCATTCAATTTGCCAGGGATCATGGGTATGTAAAGACTATCATGGGCCGGCGCAGGTATTTGAAAGATATTAATTCAGGCAATTCAATTGTCAGGGGAATGGCTGAACGTAATGCCATTAATGCCCCCATTCAGGGGTCTGCTTCTGATATCATTAAAATGGCAATGATTCAAATTGATAAACAGCTATCTGAAAAGAACTATAAAAGCAAAATGATCTTGCAGGTGCATGATGAATTGGTATTTGACGTGTTTAAACCCGAATTGGAAGAGATCCAAAAAATTGTTGTTGAAAATATGGAGAATATCATAACACTTAAAGTACCATTAACTGTTGAAGCAGGTTTCGGGAATAACTGGCTTGAAGCGCATTCGTGATCAAATAATGCATTTTATATGCAGAAACCCAGAGACATCCCAAATTAAATCCATGAGAAAGGGGAATGATTTTTGCTTGTAAATAGCTTTATATGTTTATAAATTCATCTTATTTTTGTAAGCGTGTATTCATTATATACTGTTTGAACATGGAGTCAGTGAACGGGTTTAGCGTATTAATGAATTAAAAATTAAATCATTAAAATATTGAATATGATTGAAGAAGTATACAATCCTTCCCCGTGCAGATATGACCGGATGGATTATAGACGCTGTGGTAAAAGCGGGCTTAAATTACCGGCCATTTCATTGGGATTATGGCATAATTTCGGACACGTGGATGATTTTATGAATGCAAAAAAAATATTGTTTTCAGCATTTGATCATGGGATAACACATTTTGACCTGGCGAATAATTATGGGCCTCCTTATGGAAGTGCGGAAGAAAATTTTGGCCGAATTTTAAATACTGGATTAAAATCTTTTAGAGATGAATTGATAATATCAACCAAGGCAGGATATGATATGTGGCCTGGCCCATATGGTAACTGGGGATCGAGAAAATATATCATAGCAAGCTGTAACCAGAGTTTAAAACGAATGGGGCTTGAATATGTTGATATTTTTTATCATCACCGTCCAGATCCGGAAACCCCCCTGGAAGAAACAATGGGAGCACTGGCCCAGTTAGTGCATCAAGGCAAAGCGTTGTACATCGGGATATCGAATTATCCA
The DNA here is from genome assembly GCA_964413555.1 of uncultured Bacteroidales bacterium. Classification (GTDB taxonomy): domain Bacteria; phylum Bacteroidota; class Bacteroidia; order Bacteroidales; family JBBRXJ01; genus CAYMKE01. The sequence goes on from CAYPTK010000025.1 coordinate 12,596, forward strand.
AAAGAACTTACAATAAAAGCCATTAAAATATTAAGAGAAACCAATACGCCGTTCGTGATTCACCAGCCTAAATATTCTATGTTTTCACGTGAACCCGAGAAAGGATTACTTGAGATGCTCGCGTTGGAAGGAATCGGGGCTATAGCATTTTCGCCCCTTGAACAGGGATTATTAACCGGTAAATACATTTCTGAAATTCCACGAGGATCCAGGGCTTCAAAATCTCATACATACCTGAATGAGGGAGATATCACCGAAGAAAAAAGGGATGTAATCATTCAATTAAATGAGCTGGCAAAAAACAGGAACCAGTCATTGGCCCAAATGGCTTTAGCATGGGTATTAAGAAATGAATGGATTACTTCTGTTTTAGTCGGCGTGAGTTCTGTTGAACAATTGAAAGATAATATATCAGCACTGGATGCACCGGATTTTTCCCCGGAAGAAATTGATCAGATAGAACAAGTACTGGCTTAAACCCAAATTATGTATTAGAACTTCGAAATCACATATTTCCACCTACTAAATAATAAATTTAAATAATTGAATTTAAACAAGATGCCAAGCGTGTTACCAACGGGTTCTTTTTTTATGAATTTTGTAATTGCAACTGACACCAATAATGGGATGAACATATAGCCGGTGGCAATAAATTGTGCAGCATTTGAATTCCATGTACCTCCTGCAAGGAAAAAAATTCCTACAATTCCCCATGATATCAGGAACGTGAATGCAATAAAGAAACCTGTATAGCTGTTGAATTTGAACATTGTTGTATATTATAAAAACATAACAAACTAATTTTTAATCACCAGGCGTGATTTCAGTTGAAGTAACAGTTAATGTATTTTTATAATTTTCATTGTTTTTCAGTATATTAACTGCTTCTTTGACTTGTTTATCTTCTTTAATGGTGGCCTGTAATTTACCAGCTGTATAATAAAACCTGCTAATGATTTCTTCTTTTAATAATAGCTTAATCTCATCACTGAATGTACGCAGGTCTTTTTGTTTGTCATGAGCAAGCATATCTTGTAGCTTATCAAATTGCTCTTCTGCTTTTGCATAATATTTTTCTGCTTTTGCTATTTCAATCAGGTCATTGAGCTGATCTTCACTACGTGTTTGATAATCAAAATCTTTCCCTTCAAGAAAGGTGATGAATTCCATGTAAAGAGAATCCGTGACCGTGAATCCGGTGATAGAATGGATCGTGTCATTATACGCTGCATAAAAATTCGCGAAATCAAAAATAAAATTCTTAGCATACAAGCTGGCTGCTATTTTGCTGAGATTTTCTGCTTCTACTTTAATGTCCGGCATGATGCCTTTCCGGTCGTACACGACGCGTCCATTTTCAGTTGTAAATTTTTTGCTCAACGAGTCGGCAATATCATCAGAACTGTCGCCATTATAATTTCTTGCCTGTATGCACCTGCCACTCGGGATATAATATTTGGCAGTGGTAACTTTAAGCTGTGCTCCATAGCTAAGGGGCCGGGTGGATTGAACAAGTCCTTTCCCGAATGTTTTTTCTCCCACGATAACACCCCTGTCATAGTCCTGAATAGCACCAGCTATAATTTCAGATGCAGATGCAGAATTATTGTTAACAAGTATGGCAAGTGGTATTTCCGTGTTAACAGGATTATTGTCCGTTTCATAAGTTTGATTAAATTTTTCAATGCTGCCTTTTGTTTTTACAATCACTGAACCCTTTTCAACAAATAACCCCGCGATACTAATGGCTTCATCGAGTAAACCACCCGGGTTATTCCGCAGGTCGAGGAGGATTTTTTCAGCCCCCTTTTCATTTGTTAATTCTTTCAATGCTTTTTCTACTTCTTCTGTTGCATCACGGGTGAAGCGCTGTAAATGAATGTATCCAATATTGTTATCAACAATTCCATAATAAGGGACGGCCGGGATGTGTACTTCTTCACGAGTGAGCTTTTTCGTCATGATGGTATCTATATATGGCCGGTGTATGGTTACATTAACATTGGTCCCTGGAAGTCCTTTTAAAAGATTGCTAACTTCTTCAAGTGTTTTTCCCTTGATGGATTTATCATTTATTTTAATGATTGTATCACCGGGCATCAGGTTTGCTTTATCTGCCGGGAATCCTTTGTAAGGTTGAGAAATTAATGCATATTCTCCCGCGCTTCTTATGAGAGATCCTATTCCACCGTAATCACCGGTTGTTTGAAATTTAAAATCCTTTTCTTTCTCGGGGGGAATATAACTGGTATACGGGTCAAGCTCGGAAAGCATTCCATTGATCCCGTTTTTAATAAGCTCTTCAGGATCTGTATCATCTACATAATAGAGGTTTAACTCACGGAACAGGTTATAGAAAATATCCAGGTTTTTAATTACCTTGAATTCATCAGTGTATTTAAAAGAAATTAAACTGGTTGATCCTATACATAAAGAAATAATCAGGAACCACGTGAACGCGCGTTTTTTAATTCGTTTCATGATGCAATAATTAATAGTGTAAAAAACAAATTTAATAATTGTTATCAATTATCATTCAATAATTGTCATATAATCAAAAATATTTAATATTTCGTGCCCGTCAATTTATGGACAGGAACAATTTATTCACATGCTGCAATTACCCAAAACGCTTTTAAAACCGGATTTATTTTGTGCAAAAGGGACTGGTTTATAAAACCGACAAAATGACAGGAGAACCGGGGCATGACAAATTCTTTGGCACACAAGGGGATGATTATTAATACACTCATCGAAATGTAAACGCCAAAGTATTCATTCATGGCGAGCTCCCCCGCCGTTAGCGGGGCAAGCTATCTGACCATTAAAAAATATAATATTAACAGATGAAATGAAATGTAAACAACTTATAAATCATATAATTACAGGTTGGTAGTTTGGCATAAAATTTGAAAATAATATACTAAAATATTGATTGTATAATTAAAAAGAAAGGAGGGTAGAATCATGCTACCAAGAATTAACACGAGTTTTGATTTTCCGGATTTATTTGATCGTTTTTTTAATGATAATTTATTAAGAAACAAGGGTGCATTGAATGATTATACTGTACCGGCAGTGAATGTAAGCGAAGATGACAAAAAATATGAAGTAGATGTAGCGGCTCCGGGAATGGAGAAAAAAGATTTTAACATTGACGTCACAGACAATGTGCTTACTGTTTCTGCAGAAAAGAAAGAGGAAGAAAAAAAGGAAGAAGATAATTACGTGCGCCGTGAGTTTGGCTATACACGATTTAAACGGACATTTGCATTACCGGATAATGCAAATGAAGAAAAAATTGATGCCAATTACAATGACGGTGTATTGAAGATTGCTATTCCGAAAAAGGAAATTGAAAAAGCAAAAGCTCAACGGAAAATTGATGTGAAATAGATGGCCGTTTCAGATAAATATGAAAAGCCGGGAGGAACGTCCCGGCTTTTTTTATGGAGTGTTATAAATCAATAAATCCTAAACCCGGTGGTTGAATTAATCTTTCAAAAAGTAACATATTTCTTTTAAAAACGTACATTATTGTTATATTTATAACGCGAATAAAATCGTGTTAATAAAGCCGGGTTTTTTGAACATACCCGGGATTCCTGACACGAATCATAAATATTTAATTTTTTATAACAGATGACTTTATAGACGGACACGACGTAATTCATCTGGATGTATTTTGTAAATTTAAAGGAGGAAAAAAATGAAACGAAGAAGCCAATTTACAGTAATGATTTTTTTTATACTAAGCAAATTAGCAATTTGTCAATTGTTATTTGATGAACCAAAAACTATAACAAATAGTGCCAGTGGAGTACATTCTATTTATGTTTCGGATTTTGATGGAGATGACATTCAGGATGTTATATACATTACCAAATCTGCAACATTAGATGATGAAATCGGATGGTTTAAAAATGAGGATACTATATTTGTTGATTCCGGGTTATTAAATGATAACATCATGGAAGGGCGTTCAGTATTTGCATGTGACATTGATGGAGATAATGATAATGATGTTATATCCGGTTCACATGGAAAAATAGCATGGTATGAAAATACTGATGGAGCCGGGGCATTTGGTACAGAACAAATAATACATAACAGCGGGAAAGCATATTCGCTGTATGGATGTGATTTAGATCATGATAATGACATTGATATCATCGCGGCTCTTTCATCTGACGATGAGATTGTTTGGTTTGAAAATACTGATGGAGCAGGTAATTTTAGCAGCAAAAATGTTATTAATGATACGGCGTATGGTGCAAGTAGCGTGTATGCATCAGATATTGACTCCGATGGAGATATGGATGTGCTAGCATCATTATCCGGACATGACCAAGTTGAATGGTATGAAAACACGGATAGCTCAGGAACATTTGGGCCACCAAATATAATCTCGGGCAATTTAACAGATGTATTGGTTATCTGTTCTGCTGATATTGACGGCGATGATGACCAGGATGTCATTACAGGTGGTGCTTCTGTCACGTCCGGGTGAGACACGCTGTTTTGGTATGAGAATGATGGACAGGGAACCTTTCTTTCTGAACATGTTATATCTGTAGATGTAGACCGGGTAAAATCTGTTTTTGCACGAGATATGGATAAGGATGGAGACATTGATATTCTTTCAGCATCATCAGGAGATGAAAAAATCGCGTATTATGATAATTCAGATGGAGCAGGGACCTTTACCCAATATGTTATTAATGATAATGCTTTTGGAGCAAACGACGTTGTTGGAGCAGATATCAACCAGGATGGGCAAATCGATATAGTTTCAGCATCTTCAGGAGACAGTAAAATAGTATGGTATCAAAATTCAGGAGATTTACAGTTCATTCGAAATGAAAAAAGAGACATTCCTTTTCAAATATATCCTGTGCCGGTTGAAAATGAACTATATTTAAAGCATCACTTGAATGACATTTTGTCCATTGAAATCTTCGATGTGAACGGGAAATGTATAAAACAATATTCACGTGTGCCAGATCAAAAAGCGGTAGATTTTTCGGATTGCCCCCGGGGGATTTATTTATTGCAAATCCAAACGAAAACATCTGAATACACGCTCAAAGTAATTAAGAATTAACACGTGTTTGGATTTTTTGAAAACAGGGTGAAGTAGGTTTACCTGGTTTATTTGGGAAAAAACAGGCAATTTACTTTTCTGCATCGCGCGTTTTGAAGATAAAAATTACACTGGTAGTCAGAAGGAAGAGGCAAATCAACATTTAAATGTTCTAATACATAATTTGGGTTAAATGTGTATTCCAGCCAATCAGTGAATCACAAATTTTCCCAGTTGAGAGACGAAAAAATGGGATATACATACTCGAACTGACACAAGAAGCAAGCCACGCGGGAAAAAATAGATAAAAATTAATAAATAAAGGTATAAAACTTGTATAAAAATATATAATGGACAATGATAATATAAAATATGGTTCAAACGTCCCCGGGGGAAAATTCAGGTGCAATGATTGTGGTGAAGTCATGATTATTAAAGCTCATGGAATAATTCCACCGTGTCCTTACTATAATGAAGTAACGCATTCTGAAAAAAGCTGGAGAAATATTACCGGGGAAGATGAACTTGAAGTTGATTAATAAATAAACGTGGAACGTGTTTGTATCAGTGTAATTTTTTCACGTTATACACGAACCCCAGTTGCATGCCATACCTGAATTTACCAGAATTCATTAAGTCATCGTCCAATCGGATAATTCCTTTACCAATAAAAGGGATGAAGCTTAAATGAAAACGGGTATTGAATTTATATTCCATGCCAAGATCCAGTACAATATCCACCAGAAACGTGTTTAAATCGTCTGTAAAATTGGTGGTTGTTTTTTCAGAACCATTGATGAAACGCGTGGTTTCATTCGTGTTCACCACGAATTGAGGTACAAGGCCGAGAGAAGGATTCAATTTGATTTTTCTTCCATTATAGATGTCAATACCTGCATGTATAGGCACACGTAAAGAGGCAATTGATAGATTTATTTCATCCGGGGTCAACGGGTCATTATCATCCTGAACAATGAAATTGTATGCAATGGTATAGCCTTCTGTTCCATAGATGAATCCTGATTTAAAATATAAATTGTCTTCAAAATAATAACCACCATCAATGCCTATGGAATAAGCTGCCATGGGTTTAAAATCAGCATAGGTGAAAATTGATGATGCATTAAAATGATAACCATTTCCACTCAAACTACCTGATAAACCGGTAAATAATGTATATTTTTGAGCAAATGACGAGAAGCAAATGATGAATATTAAGTGTAAAAGGGCAATGAATTTTTTCATGTTACGTGCTTGTTTTGGGTTTAATATTTTATATTTAGT
>CAYPTK010000026.1:0-5562 GCA_964413555.1 uncultured Bacteroidales bacterium
AAGAGGTTTATTAATAGTGTTTTATATCGATCTTTATCGTTTTGCGGTGAATTTTCGGGTTAAGTAGTGCCTGTCTATAAAGTCAAGTGTTTGGATCATAATGTTCGATAACGAGGCTCGCGAAGCCCCAAAACGTGCTGTTTACCGGCGTGAATGAACGATTTTGTGACAAGCGCATTAAAGTGAAAGAATATTATAGGCCAACTCGGATTAGTTTATAAATATAAATATTATTTTTCATTCATTTTTTTTATCTTTATCTAAGTTTAATACTTAAAAGATTAACAGAAATGAAACCTGATCAAATATGTCTAATTAAAAAACCAAGCTCGTGAAATATTTTATTTTGTCTTTCCTGGTGTCTGTTTTTATTATCAATATTCATGCAAATGTGAATAGAAGTTTACAACAACCTGATCCGGCAGATACAACTTCTGGAGGGGATATTCGTGCCATTGATACAAGCATATCCGAGGTAAATGATGTCATTGAAGAATATACTGAAACCAAACAAACAGAGAGTAAATCAAAATTCAGGGGGCACTGGATAGGAATAGAATTTGGATTAAATATGTTACGTGCAGAAAATATGAGTTTTGAATTACCAGCTGATGCCGGGTTTATGGAAACCAGGATGGGAAGGTCGTGGAATATTAATTTGAATATCCCTAAATATAGTATTGGTTTATTTAATGATTATATCGGGATGGTGACTGGTTTAGGCATTGAATGGTGTAATTACAGGTTTTATGATAACAGTATCATGTTAAATGACAATGGGGATGCTATAGAGAAAACATATGACACGGTTAATATTACAAAAAGTAAATTAACAACAAGTTACTTAACCGTCCCTTTATTTATTGAAGCTCAATTTCCCAAAAAATATAAAAGGAGTGACAGGGTTTTTGTTGCCGCTGGTATTATCGGAGGACTCAAACTGGGATCACACACCAAGGTGGTTTATTTTGAAGATAATGATAAGATGAAACCTAAAAATAAGGGAGATTTAAATTTAAGTCCCCTGAAATATGGTTATACTTTTAGGGTAGGGTATAAACTTGCAAAAATATATGTTACGTATTACGCGACACCTTTGTTTGAAAAAAACGTGAATCCCGAAATATATCCTTTTAACGCTGGGATTAGCCTTATTTTTTAAAAATGTTCGTCTATAGAGTGTTTGGATGGTTATGATCCAAAACGAGTCTCGTGAAGCCTCGAAACCCGTGATTTTTTGGAATGCTTAATGAAGTTTAGCAGGTATGACGGACAAACACCAAAAAAATATTTTTGTTAAGCCAATCCCTTAAATTTTACAGTTGGGCATACTTATTTTTGAGTGCAAAAATAACAAGGTTTACTGTTGTATTTGTTCCAGTTTTTTGCATTAAGTTTTCTTTATGCTTTTCAACAGTACGTTGACTAATAAAAAGCTTCTTGGCAATTTCTTTTGTAGAAAAACCTTTGCATATGAGCCTTATTACATCCAATTCTCTTTTGGACAATTTTGGCATTTCTTTTTTCTTGCGTTCTTCTTTTCTGCTTTTCACAGCACTTCTGCTTAGAGAAACCAATATTTTCTTGGAAAAATAATTTCCGCCTTCCATGACCTGGCTAATGGCTTCTTCAATTTCTTCATAATCAGCATCTTTTAACATATATCCTTCAACGCCTGCATAAAGCATACGGTTAACATAATCAACCAATTCATAAGCGGTAATAGCAATAACTTTGATATCTTTTTTTATTTTAAAGGCTTTCTCGGTTGCTTCAGCGCCATCCATATTGGGCATATTAACATCCATGAATACCAAATCAATATCGTTGTTGTTTTCTATGAGATCAAGAAAATCCTGGCCATCCGGGGCTTCGTAAATCTCTCCAACATTATCCAATGATTTTAAAACCATTTTAAAACCATCCCTGAAAATTTTATGGTCATCTACAATTGCTACATTATATTTCATATTCATAAAAATTTGTAGTTTAAAAAATATTTGCAAATATACATTAAATTTATAAGAATTCTTAAAAAAACATGATTAAATCATTCAAAATCATCGACATTAATTTCAATTAAAAAATACATGCCATTGTTCGGCTGGCTATCCATTTCATACTTTGCATTAATTGACTTTAACCTGCTTCTTATATTATTTAGTCCAATTCCTTTTGTTTTGATTTCGTGTTTAGACGAAAACCCAATACCATCATCAGAATATACAACATACATTTTATTTGCTTTATTGAATATGGCAAGGTCAATATTATTGGCTTCTGCATGCTTAAGGGTATTATTTACCAATTCACTGATAACCCTGAAAAGGATGAGTTCTTTCTCGCCATCCAGGCCGGTGATGAAGTTTTCTTTATTAAAATGCACTTTAATTTCCGAGGCTTCCATGATCCGTTCAAAAAATGAATCTAACGCGGATACAAGACCGAAATTATCGATTTCTTCCGGTCGCATTTTATAAGCAATTTTTCTGGTTTCTGAAACGGAATCACTAAGAAGGGCCATTGTTTTGTTCCAAAACTCCAATTTTTTTTCTTTGCTTTCAAAATGGTCTTTTTTTAATAAATTCAAATACATTTTGAGACTGGACAGCATAGCTCCTAAGGTATCATGGAGGTCTTTCGCGAATTGATCACGTGCTTTTTCTTCTGTTTCAAATATGGCTTTTACAATTTTTTTCTCCAGGTTTTTCCGTTCAGAAATATCTCTTGCAGTACTTAATATAGCTTCCTGCCCATTATAAGAAATTAATTTACTGCTCACCTCGAGTTCAATCCGTTGTTCGTTTTTATATTCAAGTTCGCTTTCAAATACAATTTCCCCGTTTTTTCTTAGTTTTTCCCAATATTCTTTGTTTTGATCTTCTGCAAGATTATTATTAAAAAGGCTAACATGTGATTTTAAGACTTTGTTTTTTGATATTTTGCTCCATTCACGGCTAACTTTATTTGCTTCCAGAATATTTCCTTTTAAATTTATGATTGTAATCCCGTCGTTACTGGAATTGAAAATATTTCTGAACTTTTCTTCACTCAAACGGAGGGCTTTTTCTGCTTCAATGCGTTCGGTTATATCACGTGCTGTAAGAATAATTCCATTAATTCCTGTATGGTGTAAAAGATTATTAGCTATCGTTTCAAGGAATATCCACCTTCCATCTGCATGTTTTACTCTAATACCGAATTCTTTTATTGTATTTTCTTTTGATAACACTTCGGTGAATAAATTTTTAGCAATTTCAAGGTCATCTGGATGAACCAGGTCAAACGTTTTTTTCCCGATCAAATAGTCTTGTTTATATCCCAATATTTTTTGAGTGGATGGGGATTCATAGTTAATGATTGCATTTTGATCAATAATGCAAATAATATCTGATAAATGTTGAACAATTGACCGGAACCTGTTTTCAGATTCTTTTAGCTCATTGGTTCGTTTAACAACAAGTTCTTCAAGGTGATTTTTATATTCTTCCAGTTCTTTTTCTGCTTTTTTTCGTGCCGAAATGTCCCTGGATACTCCTTGTATGCCTACAAAGTTTCCTTCATCATCTCTCAGGCTCGATACTTTAATCTCTGCCCAAACGGTGCCACCATTTTTATGCTTGTATTCCATTTCACCTACAAAAGTATAATCTGGCGGTAATTCTCCCTGGATCACCCTGTGCAGGTCTTTATCAAATTGCTGGCGTGCAAATTCTGCCGATTCAGGAGTAAAGCGGTCGAATATAGATTGTGAAACATGTTCTTCCGGTGTATGTCCGGTTAGTTTGATTATCGAGGGACTGATGAACGTGGTATTTAGATCAAGGTCCATTGTCCAGATAACATCACTAATATTATTTGCTATTAAACGAAACTGCTCCTCACTTTTTTTTAACTTATGCCGTGTAGCCTGATCTTCAGATATATCCCGCACAATTGCCTGAATGATTTTTTGTTCCTTATCCAGCAAATTAGCGCTGTATTCCACGTCAACTGTATTGCCGTTCTTTTTCTTTAAAACAAGTTCAACAACGGCCTGTTCCTGCTCAAACAGCTCACTTAAAAATGAATTGAATTTTGGAATGTCTTCTTCAAAATATAATTTATTGATGTGTTCACCCAAAAGATCTATTTTATCATATCGCGTTAAGTCGCAGGTTTTATCATTGACATTAAGTATTTTACCGGACGAGTCAAATATTATAGCTGCATCATTCGTGCATTCAAACAGACGTTTATAGTAATTTTGAATAAATTTAAGCTCACCGGTATAATTGCTTTTATTAAAAATGGCTGAAATAACACCTTTTTCATCAACAACCACCATAATATCATAATAACTTTGTGCATATTTAATGAATTGATAGTGATGATGAAAAGAAACAGGCTTCCCGGTTGAATTCATGTACGATTCAATCCACTTATTTTCAAGGTCTTTTAATTCTATAAAAAGATCTCCTATCGAGGAATGTTTTATTTTGTCATATGACCTGCCGCATAATTTTTCAAATTGACCATTAGTTTCCACGATAACGGCTGTTAAAACCGTACTTCCTTCATGACTTATAATTTGTTCTGAAAAATAGGGCTGAGGTAATGATTTTAAGAAATCATCGTGTTTAATATTTAATTCTTTTTTTGAGATCATTCGGTCGTGCTTTTATTTCGCGGCAAATAGTTAAAAAAGAGATGAACGTCCAGATTTGCTTTTTATAATAGTATTTTCCAGGTCCATAAATTTGTTTAAAAATAAAAAATATTTTATCAATTAAATAGTTGAAATGGTAAAAAAAGTAAAAAAATTACTAAGCCATAGCTACCACGGCAATGCTTATGTTTACGTCTAACCCTTTAGACATTGTTAATGCACATGACTCCAGTGTAGCACCGGTTGTAATAACGTCATCTACTAATAATACATGCTTTCTTTTTAGTAATGTTTTATCATGTAATTGAAATACATCTTTGATATTTTCCCAACGTTCATACCTGCTTTTTTTTGTTTGAGTTTTGGTATTAACTGTTCTGTATAAAATATTTGTAATGACAGGTTTGTTTAATATCTTCCCAATCCCGGTTGCAATGACTTCACTTTGATTATATCCTCGTTGCAAAAGCTTTTGTTTATGTAATGGAACAGGAATGATAATATCTACATCCCGCATTGGAGAGTGTAACAATTCATTTCCTAATTGTTTACCCAATAATATACCGATTTCTTTTTGATGATTATATTTTAATTGATGAATTAACTTTCGGTATTTGCTACCCCTTGAAAAGTAATAATAGGCCATGGCATATTGGATGGTCACTCGACCCCAAAACATCTTAATAACCTGGTTATCACGGTAGTTATTGAATTTTACACGCGGGATATCATACAAGCACGGAATGCATATGCAGTGTTCATTTTTTACCAGTCGGTTTCCACATGTTAAACATGTAGATGGAAAAAAGAGATGGAAAAAGTCGATGAAAAAATCAAGGATTTTCATGCAATGTATAGATTGATTTTTACATCCAAAATTAACAAAAAATGAAGTTTTTTCATGTTGTCAAATG
>CAYPTK010000026.1:5572-18849 GCA_964413555.1 uncultured Bacteroidales bacterium
GTATTTAAATCGACACGCCAATAAACTATTCGCACCATTAGTTGACTTTAAAGATTTGATAATAAGTTAAATTTGATTGTTGAAAACCTTTGATTGAAATTGATTATTTATTATTATCTTTGAACGCTGGTTTAATGGATTAACATGCAATAATCTAACACATTACAAAGTGTGTGCTTTTATTGTTTAATTTAAGTATTTGATAAAAAATAAAAGAATAACAATGAGCAAGGAGCATTCTGTCAAGAAAGTAATTTTATTGGGGTCAGGGGCATTAAAAATTGGGGAGGCCGGAGAATTTGATTATTCAGGTTCCCAGGCATTAAAAGCTCTCCGTGAAGAGGGTGTTACTTCCATATTGATCAACCCGAATATCGCGACAGTGCAAACAACCGAGGGGATAGCAGATAAAATCTATTTTTTGCCGGTAACCCCTTATTTTGTTGAAAAAGTAATTCAAAAGGAAAACCCTGACGGAATTCTGCTGTCATTCGGGGGGCAAACAGCTTTAAATTGTGGTACTGAACTGGAACGGACAGGCATATTAAAGAAATATGATGTAAAAGTGCTGGGGACCCCTGTAAAGTCTATAATGGATACTGAAGACAGGGACCTGTTTGTAAACCGGCTTAATGAAATTAATGTTAAAACGCCTAAAAGTATTGCTGCAACATCTGTTGAAGAAGCCATAAAAGCAGCTGACAAATTAGGGTATCCTATTATTATAAGAGCTGCTTTTACGCTTGGTGGGCAAGGCAGCGGATTCTGTTTTAATAAAGAAGAATTGGTCGAGCTGGCATCGTCCGGGTTATCATATACCAATCAAATTCTCATTGAAGAATCATTAAAAGGATGGAAAGAAGTTGAATATGAAGTGGTAAGGGATCAATTTGATAATTGTATTACCGTGTGTAATATGGAAAATTTTGACCCCCTGGGCATTCACACGGGAGAAAGTATTGTAGTAGCACCTTCACAAACTCTTTCAAATAGTGAATATCATAAATTAAGGATGCTATCCATTAATATTATCAAACATTTGGGTATTATCGGGGAATGCAATATCCAATTTGCATTGGATCCTCATTCAGAAGATTACAGGGTTATTGAAGTCAACGCCAGGTTATCACGTTCAAGTGCCTTGGCTTCAAAGGCAACCGGTTACCCGTTGGCATTTGTTGCAGCAAAGCTTGCCCTGGGATATGGACTCTATGAATTAAGGAATTCTATCACCAAAACCACCCCTGCCTTTTTTGAACCGGCACTTGACTATATTGTTTGTAAAATACCTCGCTGGGATTTGGATAAATTCACGGGAGTATCAAAAAATCTCGGTAGTAGTATGAAAAGTGTAGGTGAAATCATGTCTATTGGCCGTTCTTTTGAAGAAGCAATACAAAAAGGCCTCCGAATGATTGGGCTTGGGATGCATGGATTCATAGGGAATAAAGAAATTGAAAGTGATAATATTGAACAGGAACTCACGCAGCCAACTGATGTAAGGATATTCTTTATTGCCCAGGCGTTTGAAAAAGGCTATACTGTTGATCAAATATACGATCTTACAAAAATTGATAAGTGGTTCCTGTTGAAATTGAAGAACCTCATTGATCTTAAAATTGAAATGGAAAAATATGATTCATTGGAAAAAGTCCCCGATGAATTGCTTCGTCTTGCTAAAAAAGGAGGTTTTTCAGATTTTCAAATCGCCAGACTCGTCATCAACCCCGATGATGAGGAAATGGGAGAGGGACTTATTAAAGTAAGAGAAGAACGTAAGAAAAGGAATATCACTCCTTATGTTAAGCAAATTGATACCCTTGCTGCTGAATACCCGGCTCAAACCAATTATTTATACTTAACATACCACGGGAGTGAACATGACATTGACTTTATTCATGATGACAAATCCGTGATCGTCCTCGGATCAGGAGCTTATCGTATCGGCAGCAGTGTAGAATTTGACTGGTGCAGTGTAAGCGCGGTCAATACCATTAAAAAGCAAAATTACCGTTCGGTCATGATCAATTATAATCCCGAAACAGTGAGTACGGATTATGATGTATGTGACCGGCTTTATTTTGATGAGCTCTCGTTTGAACGGGTCATGGATATTGTAGACCTGGAAATACCCAAGGGAGTCATTATTTCTACCGGGGGGCAAATACCCAATAACCTGGCCATGAGGCTCCATAAACAAGATGTACATGTGCTGGGGACATCACCCATATCAATAGACAATGCAGAAAACAGGCACAAGTTTTCAACCATGCTCGACAACCTTGGCATTGACCAACCAAAATGGAAAGAGCTGACAGAGATACAAGACATATATGATTTCGTGGAAACCGTGGGTTTTCCTGTATTGGTAAGGCCTTCATATGTATTGTCTGGCGCTGCCATGAACGTGGTTTCCAATAAAGAAGAATTGGAGCGCTTTCTGAAATTAGCCGTGAAAGTTTCCAAGCAATACCCGGTGGTCGTGTCGGAATTCATTGAAGAAGCAAAAGAAATTGAAATAGATGCCGTGGCCAAAGAAGGCGATATGGTCGCTTATGCCATTTCCGAACATGTTGAATTTGCCGGGGTACATTCCGGGGATGCCACGATGGTATTTCCTCCTCAAAAATTATATTTTGAAACAATCAGGAGAGTTAAAAAAATTGCTAAACAAACAGCTAATGCCTTAAAGATCACCGGCCCGTTTAATATGCAATTTCTTGCAAAAGACAATCATATAAAGGTGATTGAGTGTAATTTACGGGCTTCAAGGAGTTTCCCTTTCGTATCAAAAATACTCAAATCCAACCTTATTGAAATTGCAACAAAGGTCATGTTGGGGATAGATGTGGAAAAACCCAATAAATCAATCTTTGATCTGGATTACCTGGGCATCAAAGCACCCCAGTTTTCATTTTTCCGCTTGCAAAAAGCAGACCCGGTACTGGGTGTTGACATGTCTTCAACCGGTGAAGTAGGCTGCCTGGGTGAAAATTATTATGATGCCATATTAAAATCTATGCTTTCTGTAGGGTACAAATTGCCACAGAAAAACATCCTGTTGTCTACCGGCCCGACCCGTTCGAAAGCCGATTTATTAGAAAGTTGCAAACTTTTGGTTGAAAACGGTTACCACTTGTATGCAACAAAGGGGACACACGATTTCCTAATGTCCAATGATGTAGATTCTACATTATTATACTGGCCAGATGAAAAAAGTAGTCCGAATACATTGGATTATATCAAAAGCAAAAAAATAGACCTGGTCATTAATATACCTAAAAACCTGTCTAAAAACGAATTGGATAATGATTACAGGATCAGGAGAACAGCCGTGGATTATAATATTCCCCTGATTACAAATGCAAGGTTAGCAAGAGCGTTTATTAATGCATTTACTCAAATTAAAATTGATGATTTAACCATCAAAAGCTTAGACGAGTATTAACATTTAAAATTTAAGCATATGAAAACAACTTACATCAAAAAGACAATATTATCTTTATCATTATTGTTCGCGTTGATTAATTCCGGGAATGCTCAATTTATGAATTCTTCAAGAGTATTGGAAGACAGTTATTTTTCATTGGCTTTAGAACCTGTATATCTTGTTGAAAGTTCCGACTTCATGTTTAATGTTTATGGTGCTTTAGGACTTGACTCGAAAATAGACCTTGGAATCAGGTATGGTATCAACGGGGGCGATTATTTTGGAGCACAGGTTGAATGGGGTTTGTCAAAAAACTTTTGTTTATTTACAGGGGTCCATTATCATCATAATTTTGCTCTTGATGGTGCATTGGCAGTAAATATCCCGGTAACGTCAACGTCGCGTATTTTTTTAGGTGCCGATGCCGATGTTGTGATTGGGAATAATATTGTTGTTCCGCTATGGCTTCCAGTGGGTGTTGAAATAGCATTAAGCTCTGGTGTTTCGTTTATCCTTGAAGGTGATATCGGTGTGACAGATAACGCGAATCACATGATTGGACTTGGAATTGGTGTATATATTTAACGCGTACTAATCAACAAGGCAGCAGTTAAACCCAAATTATGTATCAGAACTTCGTAATGAGCATTAAAAATACGATAAATGCAATGCCTTGTTTTGAAGTAGTTTTAATGTGTAATAGATTTTCTAATGCATATTTTGGGTTAAAGGTAATGTTTATGGTATATTCTTTATAAACGCGTTGCTTGGCAAAATTTTTGTACAGGAGGAAAGATATTTTCTGTATTATATTATATTTTCTTTTATGTTCCGGAAATTAATATACCTGTTTTTCATGATTATTCCCATGGTGGGTTTTATTGATCGTTCTTATGCTCAGTACTATGTCACGGGACAATCTCCCGCGTCCATTCAATGGCAACAGGTACATACTGAAAATTTTCAAATTATTTTTTCAAAAGAAGTGAATGACGAGGCCAACCAATTGGCGAATATGTTAGAGTATGCATATCAATATATTCAGAAAACCCTTGATCACGAGCCCGGAAAAATATCTGTACTGTTGCATAATCATACTGTTCAGTCAAATGGATTGGTAGCCTGGGCACCGAAACGTATGGAAGCATTCCTCATTCCTCCCCAAAATTCTTATGCACAACAATGGCTTGACCAGTTGGCTGTACATGAATTACGTCATGTAGTGCAAATAGATAAATTAAAACAGGGCATGTCAAAAGTTTTATATGTTTTATTTGGAGAACAGATTATTGGTGCCATTGCAGGATATTTGCCGGATTGGTTTTACGAAGGAGATGCAGTATGTACAGAGACAGGCCTTACTTTTACAGGGAGAGGTCGTCTTGCTGCCTTCGAAAAAGAGATAAAAGCCGTAGAATTAGATAAACATAAATACTATTCTTATGATAAAATTGTGCTGGGTTCATATCGAAACCATGTCCCTAACCATTACCAGTATGGATATTTTATTACAGCTTATGGAAGGAAAAAGTATGGCGCTTTATTATGGGATAGTGTAGTAAATTTTGTGGCCCGGAATCCGTATTCACTATTTGCTTCATATTTTGGTATAAAAAAATATACCGGTTTATCCAAGCGCAAATTGTATTTAAGTGCCATGGACTATATGGAAAACACATGGAAATTCCAGGTAGAACAATTATCTCCAACATCATTTAAGCGCTGGAACAAACGCGAAAACACTGATTATACTAATTACAGGCATCCTCAGTATATAAATGATTCTACCATTATTGTCGAAAAAAGTGGGATCGACCAAATTGCTAAATTCATCATTCTTACTCAATCAGGAGAAGAAAAAAAAATACATACTCCAGGCTTTTATAGTTCTCTGAATTTATCATACCAAAACGGTCAATTAATATGGGGTGAATATATTCCCGATACACGATGGGGAAAACGAGATTATTATGTGGTTAAATCCTATGATTTTGAACAAAACAAAACCTCTATGATCACGTCCCGTTCCAGATATTTCGCACCTTGCCTTTCTAATGATGCAACCAAGATAGTTGTTGTTGAACATACCATTGAAAACAAATGCTACTTATCGTTTCTTCATCCTAAAACAGGAAATAAAATCAAATCCATCCCCACTCCCGGTTATGACATCCAATTCCCTTCCTGGAACCTTGAAAATAATGCTATTTATGCCACAGCTGTCACATCAGAAGGGAAAATGATCATAAAATATCACATTGACTCCAATGTATGGGATACAATACGTTTTCCAGCTTATCATAATATAAGCAGACCTGTCTCTTATAGAGAACATTTGTTTTTTAGCAGTGATTATTCAGGCATTGATAATATTTATGCTCTGCATTTGCCTACAGGAAGTCTTTATCAATTAACTTCTTCTGTTTATGGGGCATATAATCCTACTATCAATTCTTCGGGTGACAAACTGCTTTATTCCGATTATACTTCAAAAGGATATAATATAGTTGAAGTCCACGTAGATGATTTATTATGGCAACCTATCGAACATGTAAGACAATCTTATGACACGCTCGCTCAAACCATTTCAAACCAAGAAAGCAATAAACTTTTAGGAGAACATATCCCCGATTCCAACTATCATATTAAGCCTTACAAGAAATACAAACATTTGTTTAACGTTCATAGTTGGATGCCTTTTTTTGTTGAATTTGATCAATTCAGAAATCTTAATAATCCAAATATTTCCCCGGGAATTACCTTGTTGTCACAAAACCTATTGGGTTCTGCTATAACAATAGTAGGATATGGTTATGAAAACAACCGGCATCGTGTTTATAACAAATTTATTTATAGAGGATGGTATCCTGCTTTTGAAATTTCTACAAATTATGGCAATAAACCATCAATATTTTCCGGTTTTTTTTCAGAAGATGAAGTAGGGTATGATCGGTTTAGTATTAATTCCAGGATATACCTCCCTCTAAATCTTACACGAAACAGATATATCAGAGGAATACAACCGTCTGTCAAACACCAATATGCAAATGATTATTATTTTGATTTCTCTGAACGGGAGCATAAAAGAGGAATACAATCATTTAACCATCAATTATTCCTATATAATTATTTGAAAACATCAACACGGGATATTTCACCCCGTTTTGGTCAAACAGCCTCTCTAGGTTATGCTCATTCAGCTTTCAATAAAGATCTTGAGTATGCAGCTTTTATTGCCAATTTACGGCTTTATATCCCCGGGTTGTTCAACCATCATTCTATTAAAACAGAATACGGATACCAACAAAATTATAAAGAGTCTTTTTATTCTAATGCATTAACATTGCCTTACGGGTTCAGGGAAACAGATTTATATTCCAAAAGCATCCAAACATTTCATGTTAGATATATGTTGCCTCTTTTTTATCCTGATTTAAGTTTTTCTTCTATATTATATATAAAACGTTTTAAAGCCGCTTTATTCTTTGGAATAGCAGATATAAAAGGAAATAGGGTATTAGCTAATAAAACCATCGATATACGTATGCGATCTATGGGATATGAAATCACCAGTGATGTTTTTGTGTTTCGTCTACGAGCTCCACTCATAATTGGTGCCAGGTTTATTTATTTCCCAGAAATGCAAAACAATACCGTTGAAATGGTTTTAAATTTTGGCATATCCTCCTTTTAATAGGCTTATATTATTTCGCCTGTTCAATTTTTATCACTCTTTTGCATTATTCTGGCATCAATGTTTTTAAAAATTATATAAAAACATAACTTTTCATTATTTTTACTATTCAATATCTTCAACACGTGTTAAACAATTGCTTGAAGACAGAACAAATATGAATGCCCGGCTGTAAAGCCGTGTATTTGGATCCTATGGATAATCATAAGGATAGCGAAGCTGGAAAAATAATGAGTTTACTCACGTGAATGATGGTTTTACCATCAAGCCCAGCGACGAAAAATAGCCTGGTTGGGGATTATTTGAATATTTTCCTGATTAATAATATCAATAGGGCAATCAATACAAGAACCAATAATACACCAACCCATACACCGGCTTCAAAGATCCCTTCAATGGCGCTGCATCCGGTAATGAAAAGGATGAGAAAAAAGAATAAAGAGTTTTTTAATAAATTCATAATAATAATTTTAAAAGATTTATCATTTATAAAAAAGAGGAGCAAATATTATTCCACATTTATATTAATGTAGTGACAGTACATATTAATATGCTTTTGTAAAATACTTATGTCAGGATTTTTTAAAAACATACATCAGAAGAATTCAGAAAATACGGTTGGCCTTTTGGGAACCATTGCCATTCATTTGATTATAATAATTTTGTTTTTATCATTTAAAATATCCATTGATTCTAAAAAAATAAAAGAAGAGCAAATTGTATTGGATTTTACTCAGGAAGAGATGGAAGTGATGGAAAAAATCGAAGAAAAAAAGGCTGAACTGGATAAATTGCTTGAGGAACAGGCCAGTCAGGAAGTGACACGAGAGCTTCGAAGAAATATTCCCGTGAAAGCAAGACAGGTTGAAGATAAATACAATACCCAAAAGTATCTCGAAGAGCTCAGTAAACAATACCAGATAGAATCTGATCAATCGGAAATTCCTGAACCAGAAGAATTTGATGAAGGTGATCTGGAAATGGCAAATGAACCAAAACAACAGGAACAAAAAACCCCGGAAGAAAAAGAAGAATACACGGGCCCTGCCAGTGTTTATTATGACCTTGGAAATAGAGATGCCAGAAAATTGCCTATTCCCGTGTATCTTTGTGAAAATAGTGGTAAAGTTGTTGTAAACATTAAGGTAGATCAAAAAGGGTATGTAATGAATACAAGCATTAATGAACCGCGAACAGAAGTTCATGATGAATGCTTATATAAATATGCTTTGCGAAATGCCGGTATATCAAGATTTTCTACAGATTATAATGCTCCTTACCGCCAGGAAGGCACCATTACCTATATTTTTTATAAACAAAAATAGTTGTATTAAATGTTTCCACGTTAAAATAGCCACAAGCTAAGACTCCATTCTTGTATTGTATTAACAAAACAGGCTTCTCTAAATTATACCTAACGTGTTTGGAAAACCCAAACCGGACTTTCACGTTCCAATTGGTAGATAAGCCACGAAAGAAAATATTTGTCCGCATATCAAATTTCATTATTTTTGCACCTTATCGCGGTTTCACTCCACCATGATTTTCAGGTCCGGGTGGCGTCCGGCAGTACGCCAATTATTTAAGTGCTTTACTGTCTACCCGTATTTTATTATTTAATATTTCATTCGTTTATTTATTTTATAACTAATTGGTCGAATGGAACTTACCATGATAAAATAATCATATCCTTTTGTGATATTAATGTTTTTTTTATCATGGCCGTTTCAAGAGAACCTTTCAGTTACTCAAAAAAAGAATTTATGGACATAAAGGCCGAAATCAGCCGGAGAAGGACATTTGCCATTATATCGCATCCCGATGCAGGTAAAACAACCCTTACAGAAAAACTCCTTTTATTTGGCGGAGCAATACATGTAGCAGGCTCTGTAAAAAATAATAAAATCAGGAAAACTGCCACTTCCGATTTCCTCGAGATCGAAAAACAACGCGGCATTTCAGTTGCAACTTCCGTGATGACACTGGAATATAACGGGACAAGGATTAATATTCTCGACACCCCGGGGCATAAAGACTTTGCTGAAGACACTTACCGTACACTCACTGCTGTAGACAGTGTAATCCTTGTTGTAGACAGCGTGAAAGGAGTGGAGGAGCAAACCCGGAAACTGATGGAAGTCTGCCGCATGAGAGCAACACCCGTGATGATATTTATCAATAAAATGGACAGGGAAGGAAAAGACCCGTTCGACCTTTTGGAAGAATTGGAACGCGAACTGAATATTTCTACCTGCCCTTTTACCTGGCCTATTGGAAGTGGAAACCGGTTTAAAGGTGTATATAACCTGACAACCGAAAGCATACAGTTATATAACCCCAGCAAAAATACGCTCCCTGAGCAATTACTAACCACGCGCGATTTAAAAGACCTGAAATTAAAAGAACATATTGGTGAGTCAAATCTATTAAAACTCTGGGAAGAAATTGACCTGGCAACCAGCCTTTTCGAATCGTTTAACAAGAATCTCTATCGCGAAGGCTACCTTGCCCCTGTCTTTTTTGGCAGTGCGCTCAATAATTTTGGCATTCCCGAATTGTTTGAAACCTTTATTGATATTGCCCCACACCCGGGAAAAACAAAAAGTACCAACCGGGTTGTTTTGCCCGAAGAAAACCAATTTTCCGGTTTAATCTTTAAAGTACATGCCAATATTGACCCAAAACATCGTAACCGCATGGCATTTTTAAAGGTCTGTTCCGGGAAGTTCGAGCGAAACAAAATGTATTATCATAGCCGGCTGAACAAAAAAATGCGATTTTCTGCTCCAGCTTCATTTGTCGCAAACAGTAAAAGTACAGTAGAAGAAGCATGGCCAGGAGATGTAATTGGTTTGTATGATACAGGAAACCTGAAAATAGGCGACACCCTTTCAGAAGATGAAACACTCCATTTCACCGGTATTCGCAGCTTTTCTCCCGAAATATTAAAAGAAGTTGTCAATAAAGACCCGCTTAAAACAAAACAACTTGAAAAGGGTGTCAGGCAACTTACTGATGAAGGACTGGCTCAACTTTTTATACAACAACCCGGGAACCGGAAAATAATCGGAACAGTGGGCGAACTGCAGTTCGACGTGATTAAATTCCGGCTGGAACATGAATATGGTGCGAAATGCGACTTCAGAGCATTGCCATTTATTAAAGCCTGCTGGCTTACTTCTGATGACACGCTAACATTAAACGATATGCTGAACAGGCGTTCAAATGTCATAGCATTTGATAAATCCAATACCCCCGTGTTTTTTGCCGAGAGCGAATGGATGTTAAAAGTAGCTCAGGAAGCTCATCCCGGTGTGCAATTTCATAATACCCATGAGCTAATCTTAAAATCTAACTGATTCATTCTAAAAATGAGTAAAGATTCTATTCACACGAATACAACAGAAAAAGAAGAAAAAAGGTATTTAAAGAACTTGCTCCAAAAGGTTGATGCGGCCCTTGGAGCAATTACTGCACGAATCCGGTCTCAATCCGATGAAATAAAATCACTGAACAATCATCTGAATGACCATAAACGTGACATGGATCATCTTGAAAAAAATGCCATGCGCGAGTCCATTACCAATACAGCCGCCATTGGTGATCATGCCGTTGAAAAAAGGAAACGGTTAGTGCGCTTAAAAAATGTGCCTTATTTTGGACGAATTGATTTTTGTAAAAACGAGAACAGGAATCCCGAACAAATTTATGTTGGGGTTCATAATTTTTTAGATGAAGACACCAATACGAATTTAGTATATGACTGGCGTGCACCCATTTCAAGCATGTTTTATGATTTTGAACCCGGGGAAGCCTTCTATGAAACTAAAGAATATAAAATTGAAGGGACTATTGAGTTAAAAAGGCAGTTTCGTATCCGCGATGGTAAAATGGAATACATGCTCGACAGCGACTTAACCATACAGGATGAAGTGCTGCAAAAAGAACTCAACCAGGCATCATCGGAAAAAATGAAAAACATCGTGGCCACGATACAGCGTGAGCAGAATGCAATAATCCGTAATGAAGATGCCCGCCACCTGATTATACAAGGAGTTGCAGGTTCGGGAAAAACATCCATTGCCTTGCACCGCATTGCTTTTCTCCTTTACAGGTTCAAAGAGACCATCTCATCAACCGACATATTGATTATATCGCCCAACAAAGTGTTTGCCAGCTATATTTCAAATGTCTTGCCCGAACTGGGAGAAGAAACCGTTAAAGAAACCAGCATGGAAGAAATTGCCAATGATTTGTTTAAATATCAAATTAATTTCCAGTCTTTTTACGACCAGGTCACAGAACTGTTGGCTAAAAACGATGAAAAGCTTATAGAGCGGATTATGTTTAAATCATCGGCAGATATGCTGAAAAAAATTGACGAATACCTGATTTATCTCGAAAATGAGGGATTTCAGCCAGTAGATATAATGGTGGGCAACAAACCTGTTCCGGCATGGTTTATAAAAGAATCATTCCAAAAATACAGTCGCGATCCTATCTTGAACCGTTTCAACGAGGTGGTACGGGAAATTGTAAATAACGTGTTTATACATTACCGCTATGAGGTGATGGGCAAAGAACGCACCCAACTGCACACTGCCATCCGGAAAATGTTTCCTTCTACCAACCTACGAATGTTGTATAAAGATTTTTATGCATGGCTTGGACGCCCGGATTTGTTAAAAACAAGAAAAGGGGCAACCTATGAATACAGCGATGTGTACCCTTTATTGTATTTAAAAATGAAGCTGGAAGGAGTAAAACCATACATCAACGTTAAGCATTTGGTCGTGGATGAAATGCAGGATTATTCCGCCGTGCAATATAAAGTGCTGAATGCATTGTTCCCTTGCAAAAAAACCATCCTGGGCGATATCAACCAATCAGTGAATCCATTCAGTTCATCCGGCCTTGAAACGATTGAAACCATATTCCCGGATGCCACCGGCATGACCATGCTGAAAAGCTACCGCTCTACATATGAAATTACCCGATTCACCAAAAAAATAAGACAAAACATTGACATTGAAGCACTGGAACGACATGGCGATGAACCCACTGTTCATTTATTACAAAATGAAACCGAAGAAATAAAACATGTTGAAACATTGGTAGAACAGTTTCATAACAGTGCTTTTAATTCACTGGGAATCATTTGTAAAACACAACAACAAGCCGATCAACTATATGAAGTGTTAAAAGATAAGTACGAGGTGAATTTGTTAAACGCCCTAAGCGTGGCATTTGGCAGTGGCATCGTGATTACAACCGCGCATCTGGCAAAAGGTTTAGAATTTGATGCCGTGATCGTTCCTCGTGTAAATCATCAAAATTACAAAACGGAGCCGGACAGGCAAATGCTTTACGTGGCCTGTACAAGAGCTATGCACAAATTAGATCTGACATGCTCCGGAAAAAAAACAAAGCTGTTAAATTAAAAGAGTACTACTGCAATTATTGTGGAAAAAGGACTGTTAGAATATAGAAGGCAGAAGACAGGATTCAGTACTGATGTAAATCGGAACAATAAATTTTATACATTTGTTGTATGAATAATATTAAAACATTACGATTATGGATAAAGGAGAGGCTATAAAAATTGCACGAAGATATATTTCAAATGTGATAGGAAAGTACGAAATTGAGAAAGCATATTTATATGGTTCCTATGCCAAAGGCACCAATCATCCTGATAGTGATATCGATTTGGCAATTGTAATTAAGTCGGTTTCAGATATTATTGATGTGCAAATTGATTTAATGCAAATGAGAACAGATGAAGACTTGATGCTGGAACCTCATCCCTTTAAAAAAGAAGATTTTAATGAAACAAATCCAGTCGTTGCTGAGATTTTAAATTATGGAATTGAAATTAATAATTACGCCGCCTGATTAACAAAGCTTGTTTATTATGAAGGGCATGAAAGTATTGAAGAAGCTATAAACAGGGAAAAACAACTGAAAGCAGGTTCAAGGAAAAATAAAATATTGCTTATAAATGCATTAAATCCGGAATGGAATGATTTGGCTGATAAAATCATTGATTAATTCCAAACTCCCCCACGAAGACGTCATCGCGAGTGGAATGAAATGAAACGAAGCGATCTTTTACAAAATACTCCAGCGCATAATTAGTGCCTGTCTCTAAAG
>CAYPTK010000027.1:0-18779 GCA_964413555.1 uncultured Bacteroidales bacterium
GTATCTACCTGGGCAGGATCGAAATCGTCATCAAAAATTTTGACGAAGACCCAAATGAATAATCTATTTAGTGACAGTCCATCAAGATTAAATTTTTAAATTGCAATCAATTTTTCTATTTTTACGATAGTTTTTTAAGTTTAAAATTCAACCATCATTGTTCTTTGGTATTTTCTTTGTAAATAAGTATTTATTAAAAACAAATAAATAAAATGAAAAGTTTCCTAAAATATTTACTGGCAACAATAACAGGAATGTTAATCGTGTTTGGAATTGCAGCGCTTATGATGTTTGGAATTATGGCTGCTGTACTCAAATCAGCCAAACCCAGGCAAGTACAAATTTCATCCAACAGTGTATTAAAACTCGAACTCAATTATCCTGTCCCGGACAGAACATCAAACAATCCTTTTGAAAATTTCAATTTTGAAGATTTTTCACCCAGGCCCCATCTGGGTCTCAATGATTTATTGCGAACCATTGAAAAAGCAAAAACAGATAACAATATCAAGGGCATTTATCTTGACCTTTCCATGGTCCCTTCCAGTTTTGGTACTCTTGAAGAAATCCGTAACGCGTTACTAGATTTCAAAACATCTGGTAAGTTTATCATGGCATACAGTGAAATATATACCCAAAAAGCGTATTATATTGCATCTGTTTCCGATAAAATATACTTGAACCCTCAGGGGACTTTAATTTTCAACGGGTTGCAGACAGAAATGGTTTTTCTCAAAGATGGACTGGACAAATTAGGTATTGATATACAGGTTGTAACAGGGCCGGGCAACATTTACAAATCGGCTGTAGAACCATTGACACGAAACGAGATGAGTGAATATAATAAAGAACAAACATCCAGGTATGTAAATGTATTATGGAGTCATATGCTGGATAAAATCTCCGAATCAAGGAATATTCCAACCAACGTGTTAAATAACAAAGCCAATGAATTTAAAATACATCCATCCCAAGAGTTGGTATCAACAGGCTTGATCACGGGCTATAAATACAAAGATGAAATCATCAATGAATTAAAAAAAGATTTGGGAATCTCAGACGATAAACCTGTCGCTGTAGTCCGGGCATTTGACTATAAAAATCATAAAACAAAAAAATTTACCACGAATGATAAAATAGCTGTTATTTATGCCAATGGTGAAATTGTCCCCGGTGAAGGAGATAATGAATCAATGGGTGCAGAAAAAATATCCAGATCAATCAGAACAGCAAGAAAAGACTCGAGTGTTAAAGCAGTTGTATTGAGAGTCAATTCCGGTGGTGGCAGTGCCCTCGCCGCTGAAATCATTTGGCGCGAAGTCAAACTTACTGCTGAGGCCAAGACCATGATCGTGTCAATGGGCAGTTACGCGGCCTCCGGGGGATATTATATTGCATGTGCTGCTGACACCATATTATCTGACCCGACCACGATCACGGGTTCTATTGGTGTGTTTGGTATAATTCCAAACGCCGGTGAATTATTAAATAAAAATCTTGGTATACATTTTGACAGGGTCAAAACAAACAGGCACAGTGATATTTTTTCGATCGAGAGACCGTTGAATCCTGAAGAAACCGAAATCCTAAACCAGGCAATAACTCATACATATAATGTATTTCTTACACGTGTAGCAGAAGGAAGAAAAATGACTAAAGAAGCAGTTGATGAAATCAGCAGGGGCATTGTATGGATTGGAATTGATGCTAAACGCCAGGGACTGATTGATATGCTCGGGGGGTTAAACAAAGCCATCACCGTCGCGGCGAATAATGCCAATATTGATGATTATATAATTGTTGAATATCCAAAACATAAACCAGCGTTTCAACAACTAATAAAAGGACTTCAATCAAAAGTACAAACAAGGTTTTTAGAAAAAGAAATGGGGGTGCTGCCCTTCAAAAAATACACCGAACTTAAAAACATTTTAGAACAAGGACACATTCAGGCCAAATTACCCTTTAAACCGGTCATTTATTAACAGTAGATATTGTTTATCAGCTTTGAATCAATGCATCTAATTCATGTTTTAATTGATCATCCAACAATCCTTTTCTTGACTTAATCCTGCCAATGACTTCAACATTTTGATGTTGAAGTGCCTGTTCCATTTTCCTGAACATAGAACCGGTAAGTATATTATACGTTGTAAACAAGACAGCCTTTTTGTCACTCAATCCATTCATTTCGTTTAAGGATCGCTTCCATTTCTTCGTGGGGTGTTGAAACATTAACATTAAACCATTTGTCCAACACCCGAGGAATACTACATCTGTATCATGAAAATCTGAATCATTATTAAAATCAATCGCGGATACAGAAGCACTTATTTTTTTGCTCTTTAAATATTCCGAGATATTTTCTGCAAACCGTTTTGTTGTCCCTAAACGGCTTTCATATAGTATGGCAGCTTTTTTCAAATTATATACTATTCTTTTATTAATTGAATGCTTTCTGTCACGTTCTGAATAGATATTTCCAGGAAAAATGTATTGCCCGGCATTTCAATGTTCAGGTTATAATCATGATACCCGGGATCAAGCAACTGCTTTTCCATGACAGATATTTTCTGGCCTAATACATTGCTCAGCGTTAAAGTAACATGATTAGAGTGCTTTAGATACAGGTTGATATTCAATTGATCATTAAAAGGATTTGGAGATACTTTCACGTCTGCTAAGTTTTTAAATTTCACGATACTGTTGTTATCTTTTAACCTGTTATCTTCAAGGTTTGATACGGACCTGCTATAGGGCCCTCCTGATGCTTTCAGTAATCCCAAAGGATCACAAGTATCCGGTTTATGAGCAACAACACGGTAATAGTATACCTGTGACGTGTCAAAATCAGACCAGCTGGTAGTACTTGATGGGCGACTTTCATATAAAGAGAGTTGAGCAGAATCACTGCCCCGGTAAATATGATAATTCCCAGTGCCAAATGCTTTCGTTGAAGTGATATTATTTAAAGAATCATAATCACCGGTTAAATAATCGTCCCAGGTTAAATTACGCTCTCCAGTGGGACCTATATTGACCTGCAAATGGATCGTTTTATGAAATGCACTAAGGGGTGTTTCATACCCGCACGTGTCAATAGCTGAAATCTTATATTTATCTGAACTTACTTTGGGATCTGATTGTTCGTCTTCTACCACGGTTAATTCACCTTGTTTCACGGAATCGATTTTCACAAAATTATTGTCGGAATTGACTTCCTTGTATACATAATATCCAGCAACCCGATCATCAGGTATTTTATCCCAAACAATGATGTTATGATTTGTAGAAGTATCTACAGTCACCATGCATATGGAAGGTTGAGCGATATATTCATATTGGACGGTAACCGGAGCAGTTTCTAACTGACAAGCATTCTGGTCGACCACGGTAGCAGAATAAATACCTGGGCGCGTGATATATGTTTGCATGGCCGAATCGCCATTAGACCAGGAATAATGAATGTAATTCGTATCCAAAGACAATGCTATGGTGTCCGGCCTACAGGCATCCAATATTCCGATCTGAGAAATTATCGGCATGATTGTGCTAAAGGTGTCAATCAATGCAGAAATGGTTTCTTCAGTGGCTGAAATACCTGAAATGGTTAAATGGCATGTATAACTACCTGCCTGTTTTGCAAAATAAACACTATCATTTGCATCAGGTATGTTCGTTCCGTTTTTCCTCCACTGATAAATATCTGCATCGTGTTCTTTGCATGCAAGCTTCACCGAGTCACCTGGACAGAGCATCGAATTGCCGGTAATGATAATCTCCTCGTTAATGTTGTCAATGCCTCCTTTGCACATTATATATTCAGGTTTGCTCAATGACTGGAAACATCCTGTTAACGAATCACTTACTGTTAGTGAAACATCATATTTCCCGTTGTATTTATAAATATGCTGAACCGTATCATGATTAAAATAACCGGTACTATCATCTCCAAACTCCCAGAAATATTTATATGTTGAAGATTTTGAAGAAAGATTTATGAATTGTGCTTCAAATAAAAATTCACCCTGGTTCGGAGCGTTTAGCGTGCTGTCAATGGCTGAAAAAGCTGTACCGAACTGACTTGTATTGATCGTGATGGCTACCGGATCAGACCAGGCCGTGTCATTCCATAGTGTGTCAATACCTCTGAATTTATACGTGCCCGATACATCCAGCAGGTATGAATTCGTGTTCGCACCGGGGAGCATTGTGTCATTTCTATACCATTGGTATTGATTGTTTAACATGTAATTTGACTGAAGAATAAGTGTATCATAATCACAAATACTCGTTATGCTATCATTGATGATCCTGGGTTTTCTTGCTGCAGTAATCAATTCTGTTTTATTAGTATAAGCCGACAAACTATCTTTATAGTACCTTAAGCGATAATAATAAGGTGTTTCTCCATTTAATGTATCAATAAAATAGCGTGTTTGATGAAGGATGATCGAGTCTTTTATGTCAATGGTATTAAAATGCTTATCAGTAGAGATATCTAAAATATAGTCTGTTACACCTGGAATGGTATCCCAGTTCGCGACGAAACTTGAATACGTGACCCCGGTTGCTTCTCTCGCTGTAGGTTGTATTACAGCCATAGAGGGTTGCCAGCATGTATCTGCCATAAATATCATGGATCCATTGTGCTTATTTGAAGTCAGATCATACAACGTGGTTCCGGAAACATTGTCACAATTATAATAAGCCACCAGTCCGCTTGCATCAGGGGAGACAGCCTTATGGAGATATGCCCGGATTTGGTTTTCGCTCCTTGGGTAATTCCATACCCGGACCTCATCCATCATCCCTTTATAATGATCGTTCACCATGTTTCCCGGATCCCAATCACATCCAAGGGTAAACTTGCAACCTGGTTCCGGTATAACAGACGTTGTGAATGAATGAATCTGCTCACCGTTCTGATATATGTAACATTCGTTATTGGGTTTGATAACCATGGCGACATGGTACCATACACCATTTTCCAATGTATCTTTTTCATGAGGCGATCCAATGTATGTAGCGATTTGGTCATCGTAATATTGTACTTTTTTACTTATAATATTTAATAAATTAAGGTTTTGATCATCAGATGTGTGAAATCCCAGAAATTTACCATGACGATTTTTGTCAGGGACTTTTATCCAACATTCCGCGGTAAATCCTCTCCTGAAATTTGCATTCCCCAGGGTGGCTACATCAACACGATGATTGATTCCATTAAAGGCAATCGCGTTACCTGGAATATTCATTAAGGTATGGGTTGAAATGACATTTGAAAATCCGGAGAATTTGTATGTTTCTGATTTAACCCTGTAATAATAAATGGCCCCTTCCTGCAGTCCTGTTGCATTAAATGAATTTCCGTTTAACACTGAATCTACTATAATATTGGAAAAAGAGTCATTAACTGCTAATTGAAAATGATATGCAGATGCATGAGGTACGGAGTCCCAACGTGCAGTAAATCCGGTGTTTGAAATTTCTGTTGCCTGTCTTGCAAAAGGTGTGATTAAGGCATGAGATTCTTTCCAATCTATAGTCGTATTCATATTATGCAATACAAGTTTATTTTCATTGCCTGTTAAATCTGAAAACTTATTGGCATAGATTTCATTAAAATCATAATATGCCAATAGATTATGTTCATCTCCATTTAAAGGATGACGCATCATGTCATAAATTTTTTCACATGAAATTGCAGTATCCCATAATGACAATTCATCAATTTGTCCGGTGAAAAAATAGGTACCGGCCGATTCGGATTCTTTTCCAATAGTCAGCGGGTATTGGGTGTTGGGTATGTAATTTAAAACTTCCATTTCTACATCCAATTCACCGTTTATATATAGTTTGGCAGTAATGCCATCAAAGGTACACGCGATAAAATACCACGTGTTTTCCTGGATATTATCGGAAGAATACAATACACGCCACGTGGTTCCGTCACCTAACCAAAACTCCCATTTATTGCTCATTCCGGCATAAATATGATTGCCCTTATAAACACTTCTGTTACTCATGACTGTTCTGAAATTATTTTCACCGCCTTCTACTTTAGCCCAGCAGGTGATAGAAAACATGGGACTACTAAATGTATCATTATAACCTTCCATTTTAGCATAGTTATCAACAAAATCAAAATATGGAGCCTTTCCAGGCCTTCGCGTGATATGATATCGCGTGGTATCGCTTAATTTATGAGTCTTACTCCATACCCGGTAATAGTAGGTGTAACTGGAATCCAACAGGCTTTTGAGATCATAATAATTTGATGCTGTGGAATCATTTATCAACATCGTTGAAAAATCACTGTCTTTTGATAACTGCAAGTAATATTGTTGGGCATTTGGAATGGAATCCCATTGAACAACCAGGTCATCAGGATAAGAATTTGAAAGATTTTTTGCAAATGGAGTAATGATCGCTTTGGATTCCACCCATGAGTTTTCTGTCATGTTCATTAATGTTCCCTGCATTGCATTGATGCTTTGATCATATAATTTCATGCCCCGGGTCTCGTTAAAATCATAATTACATAATAAACCTTGTTCATTTCCTTCCAATTCTTTATGTATAATATTATTTACTTCTTGTTTGGATAATGGACGATCCCATATTGAAAATTCATCCATTTTGCCATTCAAATGATATCCCTCGACATTATTAAAAGTTCTGTTTCCCAGTCTCATTATGTTTGGATTGGCTAAACTGGAGAATTCTTTTGTTGTATTTGAACCTATTTTATAGCATACAGGTTGTTCTTCCCCGTCAATATATATAGCATTTTTTTCTCCCCCTATTGAAACGGCGAAATGATGCCAATGCCCATCAGAATAATAACCATCTCCTTTCCGGACATACATGTATAATTTGGCCGCACCACCCCGTGCTACTACAAACCAAAAGCTTTCATCGTCATACGTGTTTGTTGATGAATTGAGGCCTAATATAGAATTATCTGCTGTATTTTGATTGCCATCGGCCAGACAAAACAACATCTGCCCTTCGTTGGAATTAGATTTGAACCACCCGGTAATGGTCCCCTGATTCCTGCCACTTATCATAGAAACATAGCTAGACAGGTCAACATAATCATCAATGCCGTCAAATGCCAACGCGTTGCCAGGGGGGGTAATAATTGTTGATGCTTTTTCAATATTTGACCATGGGCTTGTTATGTACGTGATCGATTTCACCCTGTAGTAATATGTTTTCCCGGGCGATAAGCTGTTGATGGTATATGTATTGGTTACAAGCGTGTAGTAATGTACGCGGTTTGAGAAATCAGCAGTATCTGATATTTCAAGGATATAAGATGGTGAACCCGGGATGGTATCCCAATGTGCAGTGAATCCGCTTTCTGAAACATCAGAAGCCTCTTTGGCTGTTGGAATGAGCATGGCGTTGGAAGATGTCCAGCGATTCATGGTATTGGCAACAGGAAGGAGCATCCCGTGAAATTGATTCCCGGAAAGATCCGGAATCACAGAGCCATGAATAGCATTGAAATCATAGTATGCAAGTAAGTCTTGTTCATTACCAGATAATTCACTATACAACCTGGATTGAATCTCTTGTCGGGTTAATGGTTTACCCCAGAACCTGACTTCATCAATCTTTCCGTCAAAAAAGTCATCTTTTGTTACCGTGCCGTCCCAATCTTGTCCGATCACCCAACTTTTACCGGTTATATCACCCAATACATTGTTTAATGTTTCTTGATGGACTAGTTTTCCGTTTTTGTAGACTGTAATGTTGGTTGATGAACCGGATGTTTTTTTATAAACCGCGGCCAAATGAGTCCATGAAGTGTCCTGGAATAGATCGTTAATCTTAACGATTTGATCACGAATTGTCAATCGCATCTGGTTATGGTAATATCCAATGATAAGTATGTTAGTACCTTCATAACTATGCTTTCCAATGATGCAATTATAAACAGAAGGATTGTCTGCTTTATACCAGAATTCAATAGAAAAAGAATCAGGCAATGAAAAATCCTTTAGATTGACCCATTCATTAGTCCCATTGAATTCAATTCCTTTTCCGGGAACTTTTC
Source organism: uncultured Bacteroidales bacterium (assembly GCA_964413555.1). Classification (GTDB taxonomy): domain Bacteria; phylum Bacteroidota; class Bacteroidia; order Bacteroidales; family JBBRXJ01; genus CAYMKE01. Next base: position 8,069 of record CAYPTK010000027.1, read on the forward strand.
CTCGTGTCATGATCATCCCTGTTTCAGAATAATCGCTCAAAATAGAGGATTTGCTTTTTAAACGGTAATAATACTCGGTCCCGGGTGTTAGTCCAGTGAGCTCATAACTATTCACAACCCCGATGTTTTCATTATCCAATATGTCAATCGTATCAAAATTAGATAAAGTAGATACATCAAGATACATTTGAGCACCGTTTATAGGGTTCCAATGGGTCGTGAAGCGTGTAGTGTCGCGTCCGGAACTTGGCAATAAAACAGGCTGAGTCATCGCTTTAGATGCCACCCAGTCATTGGTTGTCATATTCATCAAAGTGCCATCATAATAGGGCGGATTGGAAATATCCATCAATGTTTGTCCCGTTGAATGATCGAAAACAAAATATACCTTCAGTCCGTTTTCTGTTCCAGCCAAGGGTTGGTGCATATATTGCTGAATTTGTTCTGCTGTTTTGGCATAATTCCACAGTCTGAATTCATCAATCTTTCCATTGAAATATTCATCAATATCCCATCCGCTTTTTGCTATAAAACATTCTGATCTCGAGATGTTTTCGGGGATATACATGGTGTTGGTTTCTGCTATACATTGACCATTCATGTATATGTATGCATTGGAACCATTCAATACACATGCAACATGTACCCATTGATTTAAAGGGATTTTTTCGTGACCTGTTAAATTGCTATGGCCAGAACTGTTGTAAACTGCAAATAAAGGATAACCGGTTGTTGGGGTTATCGTGAAAATTACATTATTAGTGGCCTGGCCGTTGCCAAAATCCATAATCCGTGGATAATGATTATACTCCCTTACATACACCCAGGCTTCAATTGTAAATTCACTGTCAAAATAATTTGCTGCCGGTAGTTGAACATAATCATTCACTCCATCAAAATCCAATGCATTGCCTGGATCGATTTGAGAGAAAGACAGAAGGCAAACATTTAATAAACAGGATAGTATAATAATTTTAGTGTTCATTTTAACATGTTTTAGGATTAATATTCAAGACAAATATATAACATAATTGAATATTTTAATATAAAAACAAAAAAATCTAATATTAATTTTTCCTGAATTCCAAATGCTTGTAGATAAACGGAATATATAAATTTATGTCTGAATAACAAGATGTTGCATTCAGAACTTAGTTAAAAATTTCTTTTAAAAAATAATGCATGTTGGAATTGTTTTTGTAAAAAGTAATAATACATAAAATATTATATTTAAAATATTTAAACAAGGAGGCATGATATGAAAAATCATACAAATAAAAAAATAGCTATTTTGGCAACCAATGGATTTGAGCGGGTCGAGCTAACAGAACCCAAAATAGCATTAGAAGAAAGCGGAGTAACAACATACATTATCTCTGACCATAAAAAAATTGTTTCATGGCATGAAAGGCAATGGTGGGATGAATTTAATGCTGACATACTTCTTGATAAAGCAAAAGGCGGTGATTATGATATGTTGCTCCTGCCTGGAGGGGTTATTAACCCGGATCGATTAAGAAGAAACCGACAAGCCGTTGAATTTATTGCACAATTCGAGGAACAAAACAAACCTGTTGCTGCTATTTGCCATGGCCCACAAATGCTTATTGAAGCAGGATTGGTTAATGGAAAAACAATGACCTCGTTTATATCCATTAAAACAGACCTGATCAACGCTGGAGCAGATTGGATCGATGAAGAAGTAGTGGAAGACGGGTATTTGATCACAAGCAGAAATCCCGGTGATATTCCAGCATTTAATAAAAAAATACTTGAAAAATTAACTCGATTATAATTACGAATAAAAAAGAAAGGAGTATTCAATGTCTAAAACTATAAGTAAAGACGAATTAAAAAGAAAAATTGATCAAAATGATGATTTTATCTTAATTGAAGTATTGTCGACTGAAGATTATCAAAAAGAACACATCACGGGAGCAATTAGTATACCCGTGAATAATATAGAAAATGAAGCACCTGAACAGTTTGATAAAAGCAAGGAAATAGTGGTGTACTGCGCCAGTTCATCATGCCAGGCTAGTCCAGCGGCAGCAAAAAAATTTGAAGAAATAGGATATACAAATGTATATGATTATGCAGGCGGAAAAAAAGAATGGAAAGAAGCCGGTTACCCCATGGAAGGAACTAACAAAGAAAAAAATGGTGGATGTTGCTGTTGTTAATTTTTAGATTGATAATTTAATCAATCAGTTAACACTAAAATATTTTTTTAATAATAGCTTACAATTTAGAATCATTTTACATACTTTTGAAAACGGAATCCGTTTTTCAAACCTTAAAAAACATTTTACGATGAAACACTTTAAGCGTTTTTCAAAAGTATTTATAATACTTATGGCATCATTATGGATGCTGAAATCACAAGCAGAAATCATTTATGTAGATCAAAATGCATTTATGGGCAATGATGATGGCACATCATGGGCTGATGCTTACATAGATATACAGGATGCTTTGGTCTCTGCATCAGCCGGTGATTCTTTATGGGTTGCTGCTGCTGCTTATATCCCCACGTTGACAACAGACAGGGAAATATCATTTACAATTCCTGATTCTGTTGCTGTATTTGGTGGATTTGACGGGACTGAAACATCACTTGGTCAACGGGATATCTTAACAAACATCACTATATTAAGTGGTGACATTGGTGTAATCGGAGATTCAACAGATAATTCCTATCATGTTGTAAAATTTATTAGTGTCAGTAATCAAACAATTTTAGACGGATTTGTAATTAGTGGAGGTCAATCTGGTAATTATGGTGAAAATGATCCTGTTACTGACTCTGTTGCAGGTGGTGGAATTTTAAATGTCGTGTATTCATCAGGCGACAGTAGTAATCCGGTGATAACAAACTGTACGATCACTGGGAATTATGCATTTATCGGTGGAGGATTATGCAATTTTTCATATGGAGGACAAACCGGGCCAAGTATTTCAAATTGTTTATTCTCTGTTAATAATGGTATGTTTGGTGCAGGATTATGTAATTTTGTTTACAATTCCGGCATTTGCACTGCTGCAATTGACTCATGTACATTTTCTGCAAACAATGCATTTGGAGAAGGTGGTGGCGCATCCAATCTTGGAATAGGTGGAGAATGTAAACCGATATTTACAAATTGTACATTTACTTCAAATTATGCTGTAAATGAAGCCGGGGGATTAGCCAATTCTTCAAATAATTTTTTGGGACAAATCACTTCGATAGACGTGATAACAGATAATTGTACTTTCATACATAATATAACAAACAATGGTGGTGGTGGAATGAGTAATTACTGTGGTAAAGTATGTTCCCTTAAACATTCAATGAATAACTGCACGTTCAGGTATAATAAATCGTTCAATGACACAAGTTATGCTGACGGTGGAGGATTATCCGTGGGATGTGACTCTGCTGGTTATATTTCAATGAATGCAAAAAACTGTATGTTCAGCCATGATTCTGCTTATTCAAAAATTGACACCAACTGGTCAAGTGGTGGAGCAGTAAGCATATACAGCAACGCGTATGGAAAAATAGATGCCGGTTTTGACAGCTGTACGTTTGACTCAAATTATGTCAGGCATGCGGGTGGTGGTGTAGATATATCCGTCCAATCCAATGCAACAGTTAATGTAAACCTCACCTTCTGCTGGTTCACAAACAATATATCAGGTATGGAAGGTGGCGCATTAAGAACCTCAGCAGAAGAAAATGAAGACAATATATTAACTGCACGAAATTGCACATTTGATGGCAATACATCTCTTGAAAGAGGCGGGGCTATTTATGCTTCAAGTAATGATTCATTAACAGGCCATTTATTCGATAATTGTTCTATCAAAAACAATGTATCGAAACAACAAGGAGGTGGAATATATAATGCCTGCTGGGATACAAATGGAAAATATATCCCCCGGTATGTTGACTGTACGTTTGAAAACAATGTCAGTGATAGCAGCTATGGAGGCGGAATGTACAATTATTACTCTGATTTAAAGTTGTTTAATTGTACATTCAATAATAATGCTGCTTATGGCAGTGGTGGAGCAATAGGCAATAACAACAGCAATGCTGTTATTGACAGTTGTACTATAACAAATAATAATGCCATTACTCAACATGCAGGTGCTATAAATAACTGGAAAAGCAACCCATTAATAAAAAACAGTACAATAGAACATAATTCAGCGTTTCATATGGGGGGAGCAATGTTCAATAACAGCTCAAATCCCAAAATCATAAACTCCACGATTCAAAATAACATTGCTAACGATGGCGGCGGAATCGCGAATTATTCAGACGCTGTCAGTATTGATTCAATGATTATCCGGGATTGTTATATTATAAATAATGAAGCATTTAATAATGGCGGAGCTGTATACAATGGAACAAATGGGATGAATTGTAACCCGAAAATCATAAATTGTGCAATATACGGAGATACAGCTGTAAGCGGTGGAGCTATATTTAACCAGGCCCAGGTTGGTGACACGTGTAGCCCGGTTATTATTAACACGACAATTACAGGCAATTACACCAATAATATTGGAGGTGCCATTGCAAACTATACCATGTCAGGTATTTGCCAACCTTCATTTATAAATTCAATTATCTTTGGCAATCATTCACCAGGTGGGGCTATCACGAACATTAATGCAGTGCCTGTTTATTCCTATTCTGATATAGAAGGAAGTGGAGGAAGCACTTCCTGGAACTCTGCTTATGGTAGTGATAATGGCAATAATATTGATTCAGACCCATTGATGGTTGATATGCCGGATTATAACCAGGCACCAAATGCAACAGGAAATCTCACTCTCCAGGCAACCTCTCCCTGCATAGATACCGGAACTACAGATACTACAGGACTCGGCCTCCCTTCATTAGATATCGCGGGAAATGCACGGGTAATCAATGGTAGAATTGACATGGGAGCTTATGAACTGGATAATATTCCTCCCGGTATCACTTGTCCCGGAAATCAATCAGTAGATGCCAACCAGCCAAATGACACGTACCTTGTTACAGGTGCTGAATTTGACCCTGTAATAACCGGTGAAAACGGTGAATATACTTTAACAAATGACTTCAACGGGAAAGAAACACTCGACAGTGCCGAGATTCCATTAGGAAACCATACTATTAAATGGGTTGTTGCTGATATGTCCGGGAACGAAGACTCCTGTACATTTGATGTAAATGTATCAGGCTTCGTGAACATTGAAAATTCTCAGGAATTGAATGTTTCGATATATCCGAATCCTTCAGATGATAATATTTATATAAAAGGGATATCAAAGGGTACAGTCGAAATATTTGATATAACCGGCACATTAACATACATTACTTTAATTACTGTTGAAGGTATCGAGATTGACTTATCTTCACTAAACAATGGCTTGTATTTTATCAGGATAACAACGGAAAGCAATACCATCACCAAAAAAATAATTAAAAAATAAAACACAAGGGTATTTCAGATAAAAAAAGGGGCTGTCGGTTTTTGACAGCCTTTTTTTATGAAAAAGCACGTTTAGTCATCAAAAGTATATCCATGTAAAAAATCATATCTATTAATGTATTCATTTACAATTGATTTAGTTTTTTCAGGCCAAACAATAGAATGACGGCTTTTATGTGTACTTTTTTTGACAATGCTTACAGCATCCCGGATATAATCATCATAGGGATCCACGCCAATGAATTTACATAATGTTATCAGGGCCTGCTTCGGATCACTTACAAATTCTTCATGTGACAAGTTCAATATATTAAATTGCTTATTTTCTAATATCCTGGCAACAGTATCAACGTCTTTAAAATGCTTATTTATATGCTTATATAACTCATCTTCACCTGTTTCGCGAAGATATTCATTGCCTCCACGGGTACGAGTGGTAATATTATCAAACGGGTTTCGTTGATTGTGTATTATCCTGATATCTTTTTGGATCACGTGCTCAAGCTTATTTAATAAATCAGGATATCGTGTAAGCCATCGGGTAGAAGCTCCACCGCGTTTATCTCCAATCACTTTAAGATTGTTAAATCGGCCCTGCCATTGACGTGGTACTTTATAAGAATAACCTGACCAACATTCACCCCTTGCACTAAACCATTTACCCTGGGCAATAATTTTACCAAAAATTTCATCCCGGGTATTTCCATTCTTAATATATTTTAATACATGCAATTCATGTGATATCCATACTTCCGGGTGAGCATTCAATAAAGCACCAATTAACGTGTGGCCACTCCTGGGATAACCCAAAAACATAACAAACACGGGCACTTTTTCAAAATCTTCGCGATATCTATTTTCATACCTTTTAGCCATAAACCGGTGTTGATAATAATGAACCAGTTTACTATATTGATGAAATATAAAATTATATGCCCTTTTGGTGTATTGCTGCACTTTTTTTTTTAATTTGAATGATTAATAATAAATTAGTGTCCGGCTATAAAATCGAGTGTTTGAATCATAATGTTCGATAACGAGGCTCGCGAAGCCCCAAAACGCGCAGTTTACTGGTGTAAATGAGCAATTTTGGGGCAAGCGTAACGAAGCCTGCCCCGTAAGGAAGAATGACTGTACCGGGGTTAGCGGACATTATGGACAAACACTAAATAGACATCGAAATTATAAAAAAAAACAAACAAATAGAATTATTAACATCAAAATAAGAATTTAAAGGTTTACAATATTTGGTACATCTTTAAAAAATATTAATTTTACCTCGCCTGTAAAATAAATTTTCATGCACAGGTAACTCATTTAGACAGAACTTATTGTTTTTCAAAACAATATTATAAACTAAACCATTCAATAAATCATTAAAACGGAGGTAAACTATGAAAATTGATTTGCGCCAGGATGCAAAATATTCCTTGCTCGTTCCAACAAGCATGGGAATACGGATAACGCCTGTAAACGGGCAACCGGTACATTGCAGTGATACTTATAAGATGCATGCAACCAGTGCAGAAACCAATGTGGCCAGTGTAGCTTCTTTTTTGGGCTTACCAGTTAAAGTATTAACAACATTTGTGAAAGGCAGCCCGATTGCCCGTATTATCCAGAATAATCTCAAGAGCAGGCACATGGATTACGAAGGGGTTGAAGTTTTACAGGAAAATCCCTGGGGATACAGGCACCAGATCAATATTGCTGACAGTGGATATGGCACACGCGGCCCGAGGGTTTACAATGACCGTGCTGGTGAAGTAGGACGCTCACTGAATGTTAAAGATTTTGACCTTGAACGCGTTTTTGGTGAAGAAGGGGTGCAAATTATCCATTTATCAGGACTAATCGCTGCATTATCTCCTGACACGGGACATTTTTGTCTTGAATTAGCCAAAGCAGCAAAAAAATACGGCACCAAAATATCGTTTGACCTTAATCACAGGGCTTCTTTCTGGAAAAACAGGGAGAAAGAACTATCAGGTATATTTACAGAAATAGCCGGTGTATCCGATATATTGGTAGGCAATGAAGAAGATTTCCAGTTATGCCTTGGCATTAAAGGCCCCGAAGCCGGGGGAAAAGACCTTTCAGCCAAAATGGAAAGCTTTAAAGAAATGATCAATACCACGAAAAAAACATTCCCTGATGTTTCAGTTTTTGGAACTACATTACGTCAGGTTATTAACACGAACAGCCATTTATGGGGCGCCATCGTTTCAATAGGAAATGACTGGCACGTGGTGCAACCACGTCAGATTACCGTATTGGACAGGATTGGCGGTGGTGATGGATTTGTAGGTGGCATGCTCTACGCCATTTTAAAAGGATGGGAATCGGAAAAATGGGTGCAATTCGGATGGGCAAGCGGTGCCCTGGCAACAACGATGCTCACCGATTATGCACAACCGGCGGATGAAGAACAGATTTGGAGTATATGGGAAGGCAATGCAAGGGTAAAACGATAAATTATAATAAAAAAAAAGCGGGGATTACATGGATCATGTCAACATTTTCTTCGTGATCTCCGCTGTTATTCATGTAGTGTTTTGTTTCATCATGGGTGAATGTTATTTTTTAAAAAATTTTCTTCCTCTGCCACGTGATTTATAAAGACTATCGTTATCTTTGATAATAAAAACAATTGTGCCTTCATACATGATTTATCCGGAAAATTTTGAAGAAAAAATTGGATTTGACAAAATACGTGATTTGTTAAAAGAACAAACCATCAGTGTTATGGGACAAGAAATGGTAGACTCCATTCATTTTTCTTCCTCTCGTGAACGCGTTTATCATAACTTGAAACAAACCGATGAATTTAAAACAATTTGCTTGCATGAAGATCATTTTCCATCAGATCACTACTTTGATCTCAGACAAGCCCTGAACCAATTAAGAGCTGAAGGAACGTATCCTGATACAGAAAAAATTGGACACTTGCGACAAAGCTTGTCGACCATTAAAGCCATCAAAACATTTTTCGCGAAAAAAGAACCGGGTCAATTTCCATATTTAAAAAAATTAATCCACCGGGTTGTCGTACACGACTTTGTTAAAGACAGGATCAACCGGATTTTAAACAACCAGGGGCAAGTCAAAGACAATGCCTCCCCTGGCCTCAAAAATATTCGTATTACTTTATATGAAAAACAAAAAAATGTATCCACACGCGTCAATAAACTATTTAAAGAAGCACAGAAAGATGGTTTAGTTACTCCTGAAGCTCAATTAACCATCCGTGATGGACGGACTGTAATTCCTGTTTATTCTAAACAAAAACGAAAAATAAAAGGATACATCCATGATGAATCTGCCACGGGCCAAACAACCTATATCGAACCTGCCGAAATTGTAGAATTGAACAATGAAATAAGAGAATTAAAATTTGCAGAAAACAGGGAAATTATTAAAATTCTTATTGCATTTGCAGATGATATCCGCCCGTATATTCCTGAATTACAAGAAAATTATAATATTTTAGGAGAGATTGACCTGGTACGTGCCAAAGCATTATTCTCTTTACGGATTGGAGGCAATCTACCCGGGTTTAGCCAAACCCTTGAAATGGAATGGAAAAATGCAGTGCACCCGCTACTCTATTTAACCCATGAAAAAGAGAAAAAGAAAACCGTCCCACTTGACATACAACTGAATCCTCAAAACAGGATGTTATTAATATCAGGGCCTAACGCGGGTGGTAAATCTGTATGCCTGAAAACAGTGGGTTTACTACAATACATGTTTCAATGCGGGATCCTGATCCCGGTCCGTGAAAGCAGCAAATGTTGTATTTTTGAACAATTATTTTTGAATATCGGGGATGACCAATCATTGGAAAATGACCTCAGCACGTATAGTTCCCATTTATTACACATGAGACATTTTATTGAACATGCCAACGACCATACCCTGACACTTGTTGATGAGCTGGGGGCCGGAACTGAACCACGGATAGGCGGCGCCATTGCCGAATCAATCCTCGAAAAGCTAAATGAGAAAAAATCATACGGGGTGATGACAACTCATTACAGTAACCTTAAACATTTTGCAACCAATACAGAAGGTATTAATAATGCAGCCATGCTGTTTGATTCAGTTAAATTAATGCCCAGGTATATTTTGGAAAGCGGTACCCCGGGCAGTTCATTTGCCTTTGAAATTGCTTCTAAAATTGGACTTGATAAACATTTGCTTAACAAGGCAAAAGAAAAAGCAGGAAAAGAACATGTTGATTTTGATAAAAATTTAAAAGAAATAACCCGGAGCAAACAATATTTCGAGCAAAAAACAAGGGAAGTAGCATCCAAAGAAAATAAATTAAAATCATTGCTTAATCAATATGAACGGGAATTAAAAAATACGAAAAAAATGCGCCTGGAAATCCTTGACAAAGCAAACGCGAAAGCAGATCAGGTACTTTCCGGAATAAATCAAAAAATAGAAAACACCATTCGCGAGATTAAAGAAAGCAATGCAGAAAAAGAAACCACGAAAAAAATACGAAAAGAATTTGACTCACGTATCAGGCAATCAACAGGAGAAATTTATGAACAGGATTACCTGCTAAACAGTAAATTAAGAAAACTTAGCGAGCAATTTGAACAACATGTAAAACATCATGATAAAACACGACACGAAGAAGCACCCGTTCCCGGGGAAATCAACCGGGGTGACCCTGTAAAGATAAAAGGACAAGAAACAGCAGGCAGGGTGATGAGCATCCACAAAAACACGGTCAAAATTGAAACAGGGAACCTTGTAACAGAAATTAAAAAAAAGAAGCTGGATAAAATCTCAGAACAGGAATACACGCGCCTGACAAAAACATTGCCTGGCAAAACAAAAACCAATATTATCACCAATCAGGCCAAAACAGACTTCAAACATGAATTAGATATAAGGGGGAAACGGGCAGACGAAGCATTGCAAATAGTAAAAAATCATGTAGACAATGCCATCATACACCATGTCGAAACCCTGAGAATCATTCACGGGAAAGGCAATGGCATTTTACGGCAGGTGATCCGGAATTATTTACAATCAGAAGCACTCGTCAGCTCATTCAAAGATGAAGATATCCGTTCTGGAGGCACAGGTGCAACTGTTGTTGAAATGGATGTGTGAAATGGATATTTGAAGTTTATCCAGTGATTCCTGAAAACACAATTTGTTAAATTTAATTAGAGCTTGTCTATAAAGTCATATAAAGTCGCGTAACCAAATTCCAAATA
>CAYPTK010000028.1:0-7395 GCA_964413555.1 uncultured Bacteroidales bacterium
AAGCCTGCCCCGTAAGGAAGAATGACTGTATCGGGGTTAGCGGACATTATAGACAGGCACTATTTAGGTAATATTTTAATCATCTTATAATTACATGTTTTCGGGTTTTCGTCAACATCCTTGGGTTTTATCCCTAAAACAATTTTATAATCTCCTGGTTTCTGGAATTTATGATAGACTTTCTTTCCCCTTATTCGTGTTTCATCACCCAAAGACCAATAAAAATCACTAATCTCAAAATCCAGGTTCATGGGTTGCCCGGTCAACTCAATTTTTTTGTTCACGTAAAAGGTATCCGGCGCGTTAATATAGACCTGTTTTATTTGTTCCAGCTCTAAAGGATATGTTGCCTCATTCATTAACACCTGGTTTGTCATTGTATCAATAACATTTAGCTCAATGATGTATTTCCCGGGGCCATTATAACAATGTTCAGCTTTTAAACCACGTTTTTTGGTCCCGTCACCAAAATTCCATTCATATTTGAATGTCGTAGTTTCCAGTTCCATTGCACCTTTTTCAAATACTTCAATGCAGTAATCTTCTTCTCTTACTGAATCACAATTTTCAAATTCGGGGAATGGTACTGTAAAATAATATATATCATCGCTTCCCTCACGGTTGGAGGAAAAGTATCCCATTTCATTATTCCTGTTGGATACATATCCAAAATCATCAGCAAAGGAATTGAAAGGCAAAGGTAGTTTCACGGGTTTTCTCCATTGTTCATTAATCTTGTCCGAAAAAAAAATATCAAATCTACCTATCTTATCATGTTTGTCGGATGTAAAATAAATTCTTCCACTTTCAGAAATAAAAGGGTATACTTCGTCCCCGTCTGTATTAATTATTTTGCCAAGGTTTCGGGGTTCCATCCATTCAGCGCCGTTTTTCCGGCATACATAAATATCTTTACCTCCAAAGCCACCGGGCATATCCGAAACAAAAAAGAGCATGGATCCATCAGAATTTAAAGCGGGGGATTGCACGTTAAATGTATCCTGGTTATATTTAAACGGCCTGGTTTCAATCCACTGCTCATTATTCTTCTCTGCTATAAAAATTCCAAGTTTATTTTTTTTATCTTTCCTGTTCGTGTAAATATTTCGTGTATAATACATGGTCGTGTTGTCTTTAGAAAAGGTTAATGCTCCTTTATGTATAGGAAAATCGAGGTGTTCAGCAAATACCTTCACGTCTCCCCAACCATCTTGTATTTTTTCAATGAAAAATAAATCATAAACCGGTTTATTATCAGGAGTAAAATATCTTATAAATTCTCCTTTTTCCCTGTCAGAACAGAATACAACTCCATTTTGATACATAGCAGGAGCAAATTCATTGTATTGATCCGTGTTAAAAGGGAGTCGTTGTGAATTATAATTTTTATTCCTGAATTGTGAATACGAATGATAAAGAATAGACTCAAAAAGTATTAGAAAAATAATTCTAAGGATCACCTTCATCTGTTTAAATTTTAATCATTTAATGCAAAATATTGCCTGGTTTACACGGGGAAAAGGGTGGTGTGAGGTTGAGATTCGGGCATGGTGACATTCCCTATACTCTATTATACCTCTATATCTTTTATACCTTTCATCCCCTTTTATAATTACGCGCGTGCCGCGTGTTAAAAGATTAGCCATGGCTTGGTTCATCTCGATATTTTTATTTTTTCTAAAAAGATACTTGTAAATTCACAACCTGGGATTTACAGCTTTTACCAGATAATTGAACACGTATTGTAGCATAATTTCATGAGATCCGCTATTCGCGTTGCTTAGTTCCCCGATTCCCATTTCATATGCATATCCAATACTTAATTGATTATTAATATAATATTTTGCAAGTACCACGAAATTATCCCGTACCCGGTAAGTCGTTCCAAGCCAAACTTTCTTATGAAAGATGCCAAATAATGTTAAATCATATTGAAATCTAAAATTACTATTATATTTCAATAATATAGAAGGATTTAATGTAAAATTATCGTTCTTATTAAACATTTTCCATCCGGTAGCAAACATATAGGTATAGTTTACAGGAGAAAAATTCAGTGTCATATTATACCCATTTTTTGCACTTCGTGCATTCCCTATAGAAGGAATTGAGAATCCCCAATAAAAAAGGTCAGAATAATAATAACAACCAAGCCCAAAATTCGGATACAAATATGACGATGCCTGTCCGGTAAAAGCCCTGTCATTATCTTCAATCAGGTGTATTTTATGATAATTTGCACTGGTGTTGATAAATCCGGCTGACATCCCCAATGCCAATTTTCCATTGCCGGCAGGTAAGCGGTACGCGTAATTAAATAACAATCTGCTTTTATTAAATATCCCGATGCTCTCGTGTGTAAAAGCAATGCCTAGAGCAGTGCGGTACTTCTTTAATGGTGCATGTATTGAAAGGAGCTCCGTGACTGGTGCTCCTTCAATTCCTATCCATTGGTTCTTATGTATTACAGAGGCAGTAAGTGCTTCTTTACTTCCCGTGTATGCCGGATTGTATATTGAGCCAGAAAACATATACTGGCTGACCAGTGGAGTAGTTTGAGCATTCAACTGAATGCATAAAGCAAAAATTAAAATTTTAAATATGATGAACTTCATTTTACGCTTTTATCTTTTTATCACAATAAAACCACTTTTTTCTGATGATATTTCTCCTTTTACTTTTAACACGTAAAAGTAAGTATCTTCCACGAGTTCTTTATTTTGTTGATTATATCCTCCCCAATTATTTTGATAATTATTTGAAGAATAGATAACTCGTCCCCATTTATTGAATACAATTAATTCATTTTGATCTGATAAATTAAGTCCTTTAATTACAAATTGATCATTTATTCCATCATTATTTGGAGAAAATCCTGTAGGTATCTCCATGTCTAATATGGTAATTTTTATTGTATCAGATGCCAAATCACAAACTCCTTTTTTAACATTCCAGGTAATGTAATTCGTTTCATCATATGACAGATCTTGAATCTCCGTGGACAATGATGAATCATTTACAATAAACCCCGATCCTTTAATAATATTCCAAAAAGCTGTTTCATTTTGTCCAAGTGAATCTGCATTTAACACGGTATCTCGTTTAAACATTAACACGATATCTTCTCCTGCATCGGGTTGAGGAGGGAAATAAAAGGTTACATTGATTGTATCCTGGCGTTGGCATTGCCAGTTGGTTTCCTGCAAAAGAAACCTGAATGTCTCTTCATTTGTAATATTAACATTTACCCTGGTATCCGGATTGTCCGGTTGTTCGAATAAAACAGGATCATTCCCGTTTAAACTCTGCCAGTGGGTGTTTCCAAAACTTTGTATTGCATTCAACACCCCGGTTGTATCACAAAATTCCATGTCGGGCCCGGCATTTGGTGTTGGCCAACCAAATGTATTTACAACAGCGGTTCCCTCAATATTATTTGTATCAGACGTTGAACAACCTAAGCGATTGGTTATTGTTGTTATTTTATATCTGAATCGTGTATTACTATCTGTTGTTTCGGGAGTAATAATGACCGCTGTATCATTATAAATATTTTTCACTGAATCAAATATACCGTAACCGCCTGAATATACAATGTACCATGGACTATATTGACCTGACAGGCCTATAGACAACTCTATACTATCTCCGCTGCAAATACTCGTGTCCATTGAACCAAGTACAGCATTGGGTGACGGGTATAAATAAAAACTCATATTATTACTTGTATCATGACATGTATAGGAATGCACAACGCGTTTAAATAATACAGGTTCCGAGATCATCTCCGGGGGGTAATATCGTGTTGTACACGCTGTTGTTTCCCAATCTATTCCATTATAACTTTTTATCCATTCGTATTGATATGTTGACATGCCTCCTCCTTTTTGAGGAACTGATGCCATTATCGTATCACATGTAGCATGTTTACACACGGTATCGGCATAAACAGCCAGCACATTATCTTCTAATGGCGGGATGACGTTTGCTGCATGAATATTTGTTGTATCTATACAAGCATTGTTTGTGCCCGAATATACAATTCTTTTGTAATAATTGGTATCAGATATGATTCCCGGAAGGTATAATGATTGTTTATCTTGTCCAAACACCGTATCCCAATTCATGGATGTATCCGTTGTTTTCATCCACATGTATGAATACGTTCCTCCATCTCCCCCGGCAGGGTTACTGCCGGTAATTGTATCGGGCTGGCCAGGGCCACAAACATATTGTTTATCTGAAATCGTGTTATTTGATATGACTGGCAATACATTGATGGTTATAGTGTCGCTTATATCATTACAAACTCCTGATGTTACTTTTCTTCTATAAAAGATGGTATCCATTGGTGCGCCAGGCATATAAAATGATTGATCTCCTGATTCATTTACCGTATCCCAAAGGCTACCATTCTCAGAATATTCCCATTGATACATGTAGGTCCCGGTTCCACCATCAAGAGGCGTTATTCCCTGCTTTAGTGTATCGGCTTTGTTTCCAAAACAAATGGTCTGATCATTAATAATGATGTTATGTTGTATTGACGGGATCACGTTTATTTGAACTATTTCACTTGTATCATTATATCCCCCGGAGGTAACGATTCTTCTGTATTGCAAAGTATCACTTAACGGGTTGTTAAATACAAGGTCTTTTTGTAAATAAGTTCCTTCAGTAGCCGGCTGCCAATCACAACAGGAGTTTTTATGTTGCCAGATAAAAGAATATGTGCCATCTCCGCCTTTAGGAGTAGTTCCTGTAAACGATGTGGGAATGTCTCCCTGGCAAATTACTTTGACTTTTTCTTTAATATAATTATATAAAAACCCATTGAGTGGAGGGATCAAATTGTTCATTGTATCCCCTTTAGAGCCTGTCGTTGTTCCATGAGACCCGCAATCACTCGTCCGGCCCTGCCTGCCTCCATCCAACAGTATATTCGATGAAATGTCAGAAGGCAAAGTACCACTAAACCAAAACAAGCCACCACCGCCGCCGCTGCCCGGGCCCGTGCAATTACTTCCCTTGGTGTACCCCCCGTTTCCACCTTTTGCTTCAATGTTTAATTGCCCTATAATTGATTTTGCATCCAGAACAATGGAGCCACCTGCTCCACCTCCGCCAGCTCCACCAAAATTATTGGCCGTGTCTGTTACATTTTGTCCATTCGATATAATATTATAATTATTGGTTACCAAAGAGTCCGTGATCAAAATTACAATACCCCCTCCATCTCCTCCTTTGGTAGCACTTCCATCAACAGTTTGCGTTCCACACCCGCCACCACCGCCTAAAAACACTCTGTTTTTATGGGGTGCATTATTTGTATAATATCCACTGGGAATTTTAGCGCTTTGGGGTTTATTATATATGGTATTGCACGTTATATATTCATCTCCTCCCGAACCTCCATAATTATAATTGCCACCCCCGTATCCACCGGCAAGCATTCCATTGCCCCCGCCTCCTCCATTAATTGCACTTCCCATTCCTCTTGTATACTGAAATCCGGTATTGATAATTCCCTCTCCTTTTTTTCCTGCACTGTCTATGGCTGAAGAAGTATAGTACAACCGGCTGTAACCGGCTGAATCTACTGAAGAGCAATCACCATTATACACATCTCCCGCCGGATCAGCACCCCTGAACCCTTTTCCGCTTACATTAATGTCAGCATCAAGTATCAGTTTATTTTCTGCAAATAAAACAAGTACTCCGCCTGTTTGCCCGTCCCATTTTTCACACGTGATCTCTTTTTCAATGGTGGCATTATAATGCGTGGGAATATGAATCAATTGAACTGCCTGTTGAGGATCGTATGCATTGATCAAATCTGATGAAAATGTTATCAATCCGTTAAAATCATCTACATCACTAATTTTTAATATTTCATATTTTCCGCTGTTATGAATATTTGTAATTGTTTGCGTAACCAGGTCAATTTCGGCCCCTTTCATTTGTATCAACAACGCTAAATCATCTTTGGAGAATAAACCTGTATTACTTACTCTCACGCTATCAATCGTTGCAGGATCGGCCGTGTAAACATCTGTTACTTTCGTGTAAAAATTTGGTATTGAATCATTTATAAAAAACACATCACAACGGCTTTGTATACTTGGTAACAAAGTAATTAATAAAATAATATAATAATTAAGTTTATTCATGAATTATATTCCTGTATAAGACTTCCAAATATAATAACATCTATTTTAGGAAAGAAATTTTTTTATTGCCTTCATATTATTATCGAACACGATGCGGATAACATTGCGCTCAATTACAAATACTTACACGATGAAATGATATGCGTCATTTTCATGTTGATTTATTTCAGAAAGCTTTAAAAAACAATGAATGCATAAATAATACAATTTCTTATTACATATAAATATAACAAAAAAAAATGACACTACAACTACTTATTTATAAATCTTTTAAAAACAAGGGCCTGATATCGGAAAGGCAAATAATTTCATTTACAGGGGGATACAAAATAATTGCAGGGAATATGTCAATTTAAGGAATCATTTTGTATATATATGCAGGCACTTGTGTCTTGTACTGAAAACGCCTACCAAGAAATTAGAATTATGAAAGACATATAATTTCGGAGATTCAAATCCATGACTTTATGAACAGGCACGAAGTAGTGTCCTTCTCAGAAGTCCGATTTTTCGTTACGCTTGATTTAAAAAACAATCATTCACGTGAGTAAACTCCTTCTATTTCCATCTTCGCGAGCTTAAAATTCAAACTTTATAGCCTGACTTGGTTTTATGGACAGGTACGAATTACTCGAGGATTATTTGTTCTGAAAAAAACAATTGATTCGTATTCAATTCAATGATATACATTCCCACCGGGTACTCCGTTAAATCCATTTCTACCCAGGAATGGTCGGCATTGCTCGAGTAAAACTTATGGTCTAATAACGTGCCATTTTCATCTAATATACGAATTGTAAAGTCTTCATTGAATTTATTATCGAATTCCACATAAAATCTTCCATCACTCGGGTTTGGATAAATTTTCATTTTAGCAGGATAAGAAGATTTTAATTTTTTGATGTCTGTTGTATCATTACTTGAGCCTGATTTAACAGAAAACCTGATTTTCCCGCCTGATACCGTGCATTCGTTCCCATCCTTTACAACTACGGTATAAGTGCCTGAAGACACGCTATCAAAATCACCATTATTATCAAAATAATCTACTCCATTATTAATAGAATAGACAAAATCTTCTACGCCCCCGGAGGCACTTATTTCAATTTCACCGTCATTCCCATCTTCCGGTAATACAAAATATGTTGAATCAATAATGATACGGGCCGGTTGTGTTACTTCATAACTCGTTTCAAGTGTACATCCATTTTGATTCGCGATGGTG
>CAYPTK010000028.1:7405-18536 GCA_964413555.1 uncultured Bacteroidales bacterium
CATCATATGTTCCCGCGGACAAGTTTGTAATTTTATTATCATGATCATCGAGTTCCTGGTCATTCAGAGACCAATAATATGTATAGTCTTCATTCACTGTATCCTCCATGATCAATTCAATTGAACCGCTTTTGTCATTAAAACACGATACATGATTAATACTAACATCCTGTATTATAATTTGTGATTCAACAGGAGCAGTAATTTCAACGGATTTAGCAGATTCACACCCGATGTTATCTGTTACCGTTACAATGAATTGCCCACTGCTTAAAGAATCAATATTTCGTGAAGTTTTCCCGTTTGACCAAAGAAAACGATATGGTATTTTTCCTCCACTCAGAGACAACGAAATTTCACCGTTTTCCTGATCCATGCACACGATGTCATTTTTATAGGCAGTAATATTGATCGGTTCTGTATTTCCATAAATAAAGAAATTTTCAATTTCTTTACAGTTGTTTTCATCACTTATTGTAACAGTATAGGAACCTCCCTCCAGATTTCTTGCAATGACACTTTGCTGGTGCATCGGGTCATTCCATTTATAACTAAGGCTTCCAGTTCCGCCATCAGCCGCTGCAATAGCGAGTGTTGTACTATCATAACAAATATTCTGTTTTTCTATATACAATTCAAGTTCAATTCTTGAAGGTTCTGTAACCTGCATAAATTTAGACTTCGTAATTCCTACATCATCAGTAACTGTTACCTGGTAACCACCAACTGTTAAACCTGAAAGATCTTCGGTTGTTTTCCCGTTTGACCATTCATATTCATAAGGAGGTGTTCCTCCCGTGACCGTGATATCAATTGCACCGTCATTTGTGACACCGGCATCATTTGTATGATTACAACTCACGTGTGTTATATTGCTATTAATTTGTATTTGGCCAAATAAAAAATAAGAAGATAGCATTCCTATGATCAGTAGACTAATAACTGTTTTCATTTTAAAATATTTTAATTTGATTAAATGTTGTATTTTAATTTATATACAAATTTATGACAAATTTGATTAAAAATCAAATTTTTACAAAAAAAATAACTCAATATGAACATCTTAGAATATATAATTCAGAATTGTATGAAGTAAAACTATAGTAAATTATATGATTTTTATTTAGATTGATTATTAGAGTATTTATCAATATATGTTTTAATATTAAATTTTCGTTTACACCCGTTGTAGCTCATGTACCTGATTTTTCCAAAAACATGCCGTTCATTCCATGCCCTGTCGTGTACGCCTCCTATCGACCACATACACCCGGTATAACCATTGGGATCTCTCCCGTCAAGTTCATATTTATCATTTAACGTAATTGCAATTGAAAGCGCGTTTTCAATGCATGGTGTCCATTCAAGTATTTTTTTTGCCCAATACATTCTCATGTACCCGTGCATTTTTCCCGTGATTAACATTTCTCTTTGCGCGGCATTCCATAATTCATCCCGTGTTTCGGCCCGTTCAAACTCTTCGAACGAATACATATACTCTCTTTCATCATTCTCGTGTTCTTTTATTGTTTTTTGGGCCCAGGGGTGAAATCCATCCGGATTATCATAATTCGTATTATAATGGCAAAAATTATCTGACAACTCTTTTCTTACGATCAATTCCTCTAAATAAGATGATACGTTTTCATGTTCTTGAATTTTTTGTATTTCAAGCGCTACACGTTGTGATGCTATCTGGCCGAAATGCAGGTAAGGAGACATACATGACAAAACATCTTTATTAGGATCGTTCCTTTCGTTGTTATAATATTTTAACTTATTGTCAATAAAATCATTTAACCGGTTCAATGCATTACTTTCTCCAGGGTGCAGGTGTTTAACTGGCCGTACAGATTCATCAACCTGTAACGAGTTATAGAGTTCTTTCCATTGAATTTTCTGTATTTCAAATTGTTCCGATGATGGTTGTTTTTTGAGTTTTGGGAATTCAATAAGAAATTGATTGAGTTTAAGATGTATTTTAGGCCTGAATGTTCCTGCTGAATATTCTTGTTTTTCTGAGGCATAACGACAGGGAACAATATTATGGGCATCCACGACATGAAAATTAATGTTATTTTTGCTTACCACTTCTGTTTGCCATTTCTTTTTTGTCCTGAGCGGATCAAATTCAGTAATTATTGTAGATACTTTTTTTGAATGGACAAATTGTTGTATTGTTTCCGGTGGATATCCCTGTAAAACATAAAAGGGAATATTAAGGCGGGACAACTTTTGATGGATTTGCTTCAATCCCTTTATCATAAAATCATACTGCCTGAACGATGCATGTAAAAAGGAAGGAATAAGTGTAAAAATTACTGCCATCGGGGCTTTTTTTTGCAATGACAAATGCTGTGTATAAAGCAGTGCATAGTTATCATCTACCCGTTGATCCCGGCTCATCCAATAGATAACCGTACCCGTTTTACCGGTTTGCCTTACCTGCTGGATTTTTTCCGGTGGAATCATAACATGTTTTTTTATTTGATCGTATTTATCGAAGTTTTTCTGCTAAAGACTTCATTTCATCAGCAGGTGAACGATCAAGTTTAATAATATTATAGACTGTTTCTATAATGGGCATTTTAATTCTTCTCCTGCCAAGAAAATGTTTTATACTTTCTAAAGCATAATATCCTTCTGCAACCATATTCAATTCAAGCAGGGCTGATTTTACATTATACCCTTTCCCGATCATAATACCGAATGCACGGTTTCTGCTAAATTTCGAATAACATGTTACCATTAAGTCTCCTAAATAGACTGATCTGTACATCCTTCGTTTAGTTCTTGACGTTTTTCTCAGAAACCGGCCAATTTCCCTCATTGCATTAGATACCAGGACAGACTGGAAATTATCTCCATACCCCAGCCCGTGAGCAATGCCTGATGCTATAGATATAATATTTTTTAAAACTCCTGCATATTCAATTCCAAAGACATCTCTTGATATAATCACCGAGATGTAATCGCATTTTAATTTTCTCGCGATTTTTTTAACCTTCCCGGATCGTTTGCAGGCAATTGATAAATAGGAAAGACGTTCCATTGCAACTTCTTCAGCATGACAAGGGCCGGATATAACAGCTAATGAAGTAAATGGTACCTGATAATAATAATGAAAAAACCTGGTGACGGTTAAATTGACTCCCGGGATAATGCCTTTTATGGCAGAAATAACAAATTTATTATCAAATGTAATGTCTTCCTGATCCAATAAAGGCTTTAAAAACCCTGCAGGTATTGCAAAAATAATAACATCAGAGTGTTCTATGGCTCCTTTAATATTGTCAAAAAAATGAATTTTCTCCGCGTCAATTTCTGTATGTGATAAATATTTAGGATTATGATGATTTTCTTTGATGTATTGGATTTTATCTTTACCTCTTACATACCAATTAATTGACTCAACATTATTTAATAATATCTTAACAAGAGCTGTACCCCAACTACCACCACCTATTACGCCAATTTTAAAACGGTCTTTCATGCTTTTTATGTTAAGTACTTGTATTTAGTAATATGTATTGCATTTTATTATAGCGGTTATAGGGACAAAAGGATATGTTTTACCTCTATCCCTTTTTAATTTTCAATGATTACCCATTCTTTCACATCATCTAAAGAAGGATTTTGAAGTCCTAATTTCTCTTTTTTATTTATCCCGCAAAGATCATTGTGCAATTTTCCCGGTTTATAATTTTTAAGGTCTTCTAAAGAATTAATTCCTGTTTTTAGAATTACCGGGATCCATTCACTTGGTATTCCTTTTCGGGTTAGTTCCCGTGCTATATCTACACTTTGTTCCTTTTTTTCAGGTTTCATCTGGGGGAAGAATAGTACATCTTGTATGGAATTGCTATTGGTTAATATCATAACCAACCTGTCTATCCCGATTCCCAGGCCGGCAGTTGGAGGCATGCCGTATTCCAATGCCCTTAGATAATCTTCATCAAGCATCATGGCTTCTTCATCACCTCTTTTACCGAGAAGCAGTTGTTCTTCAAACCGTTCTCTTTGATCTATCGGATCATTTAGTTCTGAAAAAGCATTACATAATTCTTTCCCATTACAAATAAGTTCAAATCGTTCCACCAGTCCTTCTTTGTCCCGGTGTTTTTTAGCCAATGGTGACATTTCCACGGGATAATCTGTTATAAAAGTGGGATGGACAAGTTCTGCCTCACATTTTTCAGAAAAGATCTCATCTATTAATTTTCCTTTCCCCATTGTTTTATCTACTTCTACATCTATCTTTTTTGCTGTTTCAACAAGCTGGTCTTCGTCCATTTCACTAATGTCAATGCCTGTATATTCCTGAATAGCTTCAAACATTGTAAATCTTTTCCATGGACGTTTAAAATCAATCTCTTTATCTTTAATAACTATTTTGGTTGCCCCGAATAACTCGTTCACGAGACGTTCTATCATTTCTTCCACGAAATCCATCATCCAATTGTAATCCTTATACGCTACATATAATTCCATTTGTGTAAACTCGGGATTATGATAACGATCCATCCCTTCATTCCGAAAGTCTTTAGCAAATTCATATACTCCCTTATACCCCCCAACAACGAGTCTCTTTAAATACAACTCGTTTGCTATTCGCAAATAAAGTGTTTGATTCAGCGTGTTATGGTGTGTTTTAAATGGACGGGCTGCAGCTCCTCCATAAATAGGTTGTAAAACAGGTGTTTCAACCTCTAAATATTCATATTTATTTAAAAATGAACGGATAAAGTTTATGATACGGGTTCTCGTTAAAAATGTCTCCCGGGTCTGTTTATTTACTATCAAATCCAGGTAGCGTTGGCGGTATCGTTGTTCCGGGTCTGTGAAAGCATCATATACCTTCCCCTCTTTTTCTTTTACAATTGGTAATGGAGAAAGTGATTTACTTAACAGGCAAAAATCTTCTGCTTCAATGGTGACTTCACCCATTTGGGTTATAAAAACATGTCCTTTGATGCCCACGATGTCTCCTATATCAATCAATTTTTTAAACACCATGTTATATAATGTTTTGTCTTCATCAGGGCATAGTGTATCACGTTTGATATAAATTTGTATAGTGCCTTCTTCATCCTGTATTTCGGCAAAAGAAGCCTTACCCATGATCCTTTTGTTCATGATTCTGCCGGCTATCCTGACATCCTGGAAATTATTTTTTTGTTCATTGTATTCGGATTTAATTTGATGTGCCGTGGCATTAATCTTAAATCCTTCGGGAGGATACGGGTTGACGCCCAATTCTCTCAACTGTTTCAGAGCTTCTCTTCTGATCTTTTGTTGTTCATTTAATCTTACATCCATATTTATATCACTTGAATAATTATATTTTCAAAAAAATGATTATACAGGGGGTTTGGCAATGTTTCTCAGTTCAAAATTCTTACCCAGGTAAACTTTTCGCACATACTCATCCTGAGCCAGTTCAACAGCTTTCCCTGCACGGAAAACAGAACCGTCAAGCATAAGATATGCCCTGTCTACAATGGATAATGTTTCATGTACATTATGATCTGTAATAATAATGCCAATATCTTTAAACTTTAATTTATATATAATCTCCTGAATATCTTCTACAGCAATAGGGTCAACACCGGCAAACGGTTCATCAAGCAGAATGAACTTGGGATCAATCGCGAGCGCCCTGGCTATTTCTGTTCGCCTTCTTTCTCCACCTGATAACTGGATACCCAGGCTTTTCCGCACACGTTGCAAACCAAATTCTTCTATTAACTGTTCTACCTTTTCTTTTTGTTCGTTTTTCGTGAATCTGGATAATTCCAATACAGCTTTCAGGTTATCTTCAACACTGAGAGTTCTAAACACGGATGGTTCCTGGGCTAAGTAACCAATTCCCTTTTGCGCCCTTTTATAAACCGCTTCTTTTGTAATGTTCGTGTCATCAAGAAAAATATGCCCGTTATTCGGAGAAATCAACCCGACTATCATGTAAAATGTAGTTGTCTTCCCGGCGCCATTAGGCCCTAATAAACCAATAATTTCTCCCTGGTTTACTTTAATAGAAACCTGATTTACAACATTTCTTTTTCGATATCTTTTGATTAGGTCTTTCGTGCTTAATTCCATATTATTAAAATAAATGCAAAAATAAAAAAAATACCCGTAATCCTAAGTTACTCCTCATGTTAAGTATTGTCACTTTTTTTACTTATTTGTTTATCCATTATTCTTCCTGAAATCTTTATCCCCAGTTCATAAAGCAATAACAAAGGTAATGATACCAATCCAAGTGTGATAATATCAGGAGGTGTAATGATGGCAGCTAAAACTAAGATTATAACAACTGCATGCCTCCTGTATTTTCTTAAAAACCGGGGAGTTATCAGGCCTGATTTTGACAAAAAATATACAACCAGAGGTAATTGAAAGAGGATTCCACAGGATAATAATATGGAAGATATCATTGAAATATAATATGAAAGATGTATGGTATTTGGAATTTCACTACTAACTGAATAGTTGCCAAAAAAATGCACTGACAAAGGACATACAACATAATACCCGAATAATACACCAATTATAAAAAAAAACGAGGCAAAAAAAATAATCCCTCTTGTATATTTTATTTCATTTTTATATAACGCGGGCTTAATGAAGCGCCATAATTCATAAACCAAATAGGGAAATCCTAAAATTATCCCTGTAACGACAGACACAATTATATGTGACATGAACTGGCCTGTCATTTTAATATTTATTATTTGAAACGTATTTGCATTAATACATAATTTTTGTATATTTATAAGTTTTCCAAGATCACATAAAAGCATATTTGTAAAAAAACCAGGGGACTTCGGGGCCATTAATATGACGTCAAATACAATCTGCTTAAAAACAAAAGCCAGGAGACCAAAAATCGTGATGGCGAGAACAGAGCGGATTAGATGCCACCTGAACTCCTCGAGATGCTCTAAGAAACTCATGTCTTCACGTGCAGAATTATTATTTTTATTCTTTATCATGGTTTTTAAAATTATTTAAATATTTTTTCTATATAACATATTAATTATATGGTTTCTTTCCATTATTTTTGTTTGAATAAAACTTTGAGATCAGCATGCATAAATTATAAATGAATGATATAATTAAATATATTTGTAAAAAGTTTTGGTAATCCAAATATACAAGATTATCATCAATTCAATAACTTATATTTAATAATCCATTTGATCTTACTTTATTAATGCAAAGTTAGATATTTTATTTTGCATAATTGAACAGATATATTAGTTTAACTATTTAAACAATATATAACAGGCTTTATTAAACTTTTTAAACTTACAATACAGTAAAAAATGACTCTATTGAAGGGTTATAAATTTTTTGAAATAGATTACAATTGTTTTGATTTTTATTATAAATTTCAGACAACCATGAACTTATTAAAGTATAGTGAACACAATTAGCAAAGAGGTGATGATTGAAGAGAACAAAATTTCTTTAAAAGACTATTTAAAACAGTATTTTGGATTTGACAGGTTTAAGGGCAATCAGGAAGAGATTATTCAAAGTTTGCTCCAGGGGAATGATGCATTTGTCTTATTGCCTACAGGAGGCGGAAAATCTTTATGCTATCAGATGCCGGCATTGCTTAGCAATAAAGGCCCGGGGATAATTATTTCGCCACTTATCGCGCTGATGAAAAACCAGGTAGATATGATGCGGAATTACAATGATGATGATTCCATTGCTCATCATTTAAATTCGTCATTGTCTAAAACGGCTATTGAAAAAGTTAAAAAAGATGTCTTGAATAATAAGACCAAATTATTATATGTAGCTCCTGAATCCCTGACAAAAGAAGAAAACATAAATTTCTTTAAAAAGGTTAATGTTTCTTTTTATGCCATAGATGAAGCGCATTGTATTTCTGAATGGGGACATGATTTCAGGCCTGTATACAGGGAAATAAGGCCCATTATTGATAAAATAGGAAGAGCCCCTATCATTGCTTTAACCGCTACTGCCACTCCCAAAGTGCAAGATGACATTTTAAAAAATCTTGATATACAAGATGCCAATATATTTAAGTCCTCGTTTAACCGCTCAAATTTGTATTATGAAGTCAGGCCTAAAGTAAGCATCAATAAACAAATCATCCAGTTTATTAAAAAGAACCAGGGGAAATCCGGCATCATTTATTGCCTGAGCCGGAAAAAAGTAGAAGAACTTGCCGAGGTATTGCAGATCAATGGTATTAAAGCACTCCCATATCATGCTGGAATGGAATCCAAGATACGAACAGAAACTCAGGATAAATTTTTAAAAGAAGAAATTGACGTTATCATCGCGACCATTGCATTTGGAATGGGAATTGACAAACCGGATATCCGGTATATCATACACTACGACATTCCTAAAAGCCTTGAAGGGTATTACCAGGAAACAGGCCGGGCAGGAAGAGATGGAGGAGAAGGTAAATGCGTGACTTTTTACAGTTATAATGACATCCAAAAACTTGAAAAATTAATGCAGGGCAAGCCGGTATCAGAACAAGAAATAGGGAAACAACTCATCATGGAAACCGTGGCCTATGCCGAGTCGCCTGTATGCAGGCGAAAACACCTGCTGCATTATTTCGGCGAGTTATATGAAGAAGAAAATTGCCACCATTGCGACAATTGCCTCAATCCAAAAAAACAGTTTGAAGGAAAAGATTATATCATCAAAGTAATAGAAACTATTTTATTGGTAAAAGAGAAATTTAAAATTGATCATATCGCCAACATCCTCGCGGGTAATCAAACCAATGCAATCAAATTATACAAGCATCATAAACTTGATATTTTTGGAGATAATGACCATGATGCACATTTTTGGAACTCCATTATTCGTCAGGCTTTAATTGCTCAATTACTTAAAAAGGAAATTGAAAATTACGGACTGTTAAAGGTAACGGGTAAAGGCCATGACTATCTAAAGAACCCCTACCCGTTTCCTATCACCGAAGACCATAAACAAACGCATGATGATGAACACGTTGAAGAAAGTGGTGGACATAAAACAGGGGGCGTAGATACAGAATTGATCAATATCTTGAAGGACTTAAGAAAAAAAGTTGCCAAAAAAAACAACCTGCCTCCTTTCGTGATCTTTCAGGATTTTTCTCTTGATGACATGGCAATTCAATATCCTACAACGCTGGATGAATTAAAACAAATAACCGGTGTCGGGGAAGGTAAAGCCAACAAATATGGGAAAGAATTTGTTGACCTGATTAAACAGTATGTTGAAGAAAAAGAAATCATCAGGCCACAGGAAATGATTGTAAAATCTGTCATCAATAAATCAGGCTTAAAAGTATATATCATTCAAAGCATTGACAGGAAATTACCTCTTGAAGATATTGCCGAAGCAAAAAACCTTCAATTAAATGAATTATTAGATCATATTGAAGCAATTGTTAAGTCAGGTACAAAATTAGACATCAATTATTATATCAGTCAAAAAGTTGATGATGATAAACAGGAAGATATTTTTGAATATTTCAGAGAAGAAGCAGAAACCGAATCAATCCAGGAGGCTCTCTCGGAATTAGGAGAAGATGAATACTCGGAAGAAGAAATCCGGTTAATGCGCATTAAATTTTTATCTGAAATGGGAAATTAAACAATCATCCAACGCCGGAAAATGCAATTAAACAGGATGCTTCCAAATCTTTAAAAACATAACATAAATTATATAACAAAATACATACAAATGAAGCAAGTCAAAGAAACAGTAGAATTTTTACAAAACAAAGGAATGGATCAACCAGAGATAGGCATTGTTTTAGGGACAGGATTAGGTAAGCTCGTCCATGAAATTACCATTGAACAATCTATTGAATATCCTGATATCCCTAATTTCCCGGTTTCTACTGTAGAGTCACATCATGGAAAATTAATATACGGGACACTCGAAGGAAAAAAAGTGATTGCCATGCAAGGACGTTTTCATTATTATGAAGGCTATTCATTACAACAAATTGGCTTTCCAATCCGTGTAATGAAAATCATGGGCATCCAACAGCTATTGATTTCCAATGCAGGAGGAGCGATGAACCCGGGCTATCAAAAAGGAGAACTCATGCTTATTGATGACCACATTAATCTTCTCCCTGACAACCCTCTCCGTGGAGCGAATGATGAAGCATTCGGCCCCAGGTTCCCGGATATGTCTGCTCCCTATTCAAAAGAAATGAATACCAAACTGAAACAAATTGCCAAACAAGAAAATATTACATTGCACGAGGGAGTGTATGTTGCCGTGCCCGGCCCAAACCTCGAAACAAGAGCAGAGTACAGGTATTTAAGAATGATCGGGGCAGATGTAGTGGGCATGTCCACTGTTCCTGAAGTCATTGTAGCCAATCACATGTGCCTGCCCTGTTCAGCCATTTCGGTACTAACAGATGAATGCGACCCGGATAACCTCGAACCTGTAGATATCCAGGAGATCATTAAAATTGCCGGCGAAGCAGAACATCATCTGATTAAATTGTTTTTAAAACTCGTAGAGCAGATGTGATTGATTTCTTTATAGCATTTTAGTAAATAAATTCGACCCATCGTTTAAAAAACACATCATAAACACATCAGAATTGTTTCCCTTTTTACTGTATTCCCGACAACATTATGTTTGAATGCAGATCAGGAGTTCTGAATATGTGTACTGTTTTTCATCCATCATCAACATCTTGATTTAGGGGTCGTTTTTATACATGAAAACTTGTGATAAATATTTTAATTTATTTCAGATAATGTTGCTTTCAGCCCTTCTTTCAAATGATTTACTTGTCCAAATATATATAATATTCACGGATTATTACATTGTGGGGGCAGTAAAAATTGTACTCTTTCCGAACACTTTGGTTCTAGCGTTGGCCCATTGCGGTTTCCGGGATGTGTGCAATGTGAGGTGGTTTTGTTCTTTATGCGGGGTGGAAAAAAACAAAATAAATTCAATCAAGTTTGCGCCTGCCTATCAAAGAACTACTAATCAATTCTTTTTTTGCTCAAATTGTATACCGGCCTGTTACACTTACAGCCAACAGCGTTGAGTGTCGAGTAGGCAAGGGGAATTTCACCCCGAGCCTCTCACAGAACCGTACGTG
>CAYPTK010000029.1:0-6728 GCA_964413555.1 uncultured Bacteroidales bacterium
AAACCTTTAAATGCATAATTTACTCGTGTAAATGAGCAATTCTTAGGCAAACTAACGAAGCCTGCCCCGTAAGGAAGAATGACTGTACCGGGGTAAGCGGACATTATGGACTAACACTATTTATTTGTTGGTTTAGTATACAACCTTCAAATATACGATTTTTTTCTTTCGTTTAAATGTAAATATTAATATAATTGTCGTGTGCCCCTGCATTGTTTTTTATCCAGGGCATCATATATTATTTTTTGGATTTTGGTCCTGACATCCATTGTAATTAATTTCCTGTTATATTGATCAGGATGTATTCTATTTGATAAAAAAATATAAATAATATTATACTCCGGGTCTGCCCAGGCAATGGTTCCCGTGAAACCGGTATGTCCAAAACTATCAAAAAATATCCCTTTACACGTGGGGCCGGGTTTATCTTCTTCTGTTACTGGTTTATCAAATCCCAATGCCCTTCTGTTGTCATTTTCTCTAAATGGAGATGAAGTAAATGTATCAATCGTTTCTTTATTAAAAAAGTTTTTTCCTCCATAATGCCCTTCATTGAGGTACATTTGCATGATTTTGGCCAAATCATTGGCATTTGAAAATACGCCGGCATGTCCTCCAACTCCTCCTAACATGGCTGCACCGGGATCGTGAACATAACCTCTTAACAATTGTTTTCTGAATATCTGGTCATTTTCTGTCGGGACAATCTGTTCAGGAGTATATTTTCTCAGGGGCAAGTATAGCGTGTGATTTGCTCCAATCGGCTTATAAAGGTTTTCATGAATATATTGCTCTATCTGCCTTCCTGTTATTTTTTCTATTAATTTATAAAAATAATAAAACCCTAGATCACTATAACAATAAGATTTTTCTTCAAATAATTTGGATTTATTAATCCTTTCGTATATAGTATCAATATAAGATCCATTCATATATAAGTGATCTGCCACTTTTACATGATATTTTTCTGAATAGTCATAACTGAATATACCTTTTTTAAACCGGTAATTTTTATTTAAAAATTTACGATGGTCCAGCATAAAAGGATAATCTATTGATAGTTCCGTGTTAAATAGATCTTCTTTATAATCAAGCCCTTCAATTGTATAAAGATAAAAGGGAAGCCAGGGGAACAATCCTGCCTGATGTGATAATACTTCGCTTAAAAGGATGTCTTTTTTATTTGTTGTAGCAAGAAAGGGAAGATACGCGGATAGTTTTTCATTTAGATATATTTTCTTATCTTCATATAGCTTCATTAGAGAAGGAACTGTTGAAATAATTTTGGTAATAGAAGCCACGTCATAAAGGTCAAAATATTTTACCGGGGTCTCTTTTAAATACGTGTGATGTCCGAATGTTTTGTTATAAAACACGACTTCATCTTTTGCAATAAGCACCTGGCAACCAGGCATGGCCTTTTTTTTTATTGCATCTAAAATAATGCTGTCAATATAATGCAATGTATCGTTGTTCATGTTTACCTCTTCAGGGACTGAATATTTTAGTCTTATTTTTTTTGTTTCTAATCCTGTTCCTGCAGGAAATTCAGGAGTTGCTGTAACAGGGAGTATTCCATTGGCTCCAATCCCTCCAAATATTAACTGTGCAGATAACTCGTGAACCACGGGTTCGTCTTCATAGGATATAATGATACCCTCGAACACATCTGTATTGGAAAAATAAGACAACCCATAAGGGTTTGCAAATAAATCAAGTATTACATGAACCTGATCAGCAAGCCTGGTGGCAAAGTCAATCGCGTGTTTTGTTAGGCCATATCCTTTAGACGGGTATAAGCTTGTTTTATGAAACCCGATAATCACTAAATCATATGTATTTAATGATTCACGTAAACTGTTGAATTCAGATAGAGGTGCATATTTTGATATACTATAATGTTTAACATTAGTATAAAAATCCATTCTTTTTTGAAATTGATTGGTTGAACCATCTCCTATTGTTACTGAAGCAATCGTAAGCGTGTCTAAAGATTTTAAAGGGATTATGTTATTTTTATTTTGTAATACTGTTAAAGATGCCTCATACAATTTACGCCTGAGATACTCATATTCAGGCATATGAATATCTGAATAAAAGTTATGGTAAAAAACAGTGTCTTTCTGGTACAGTCCAAGCCAGTATTTTGCATAAAGAATTTTTCGACATTTTGCATTGATGTCTTTTTTGCTTATACTACCTTTTTTAACTGCTTTCAGGATGGTTGAAACTGTTTTTTCTACATCTTCCGGCATCAGCAACAGATCATTTCCGGCTTTAATTGAACGGACTGCAATGTCATCTGTATCATAATAATTGCTAACACCTTTCATGTTTAGCGCGTCAGTTACTGTAATGCCTTTAAAACCCATATCAGTTTGGAGAATTCCCCTGATAACCGGTTTTGAAAGAGAAGTAGGTAAATGCTTCGTGCTGTCTAATGACGGGACACTAAGATGGGCTGTCATCACGCTGGCTACGCCTTTTTTAATCAAAAACTGAAAAGGATATAATTCGATTTCTTCAAGACGTTTTTTATTATGTTTAATGACGGGCAATGTTTTATGCGAGTCAAAACGAGTGTCGCCATGCCCAGGGAAATGCTTCGCTGTAGCCAATATACAATTATCCTGTAATCCCTGGATATAAGCAAGTGATTTCTCGCTCACCCGGTTTTTATCTTCACCAAACGAACGGTAATTAATAACAGGATTATCAGGGTTAACATTGACATCTGCAACCGGTGCAAAATTCATATGTATTCCTAAGCGGTTTAATTGTTCAGCGATATCCTCACCCATTTGATAAATTAAATGATTGTTTTGAATAGCCCCTAAAGTCATTTGATAAGGATATCGAATCGTGCTGTCAAGCCGCATTGCTAACCCCCATTCTGCATCCATCGCGATAAGCAAAGGTGTTTTTGTAATTTTCTGATAGTTATTTAGTTGCCTGATTTGTCGTAATGGCCCTCCCTGGAAAAAAATAATGCCGCCGACATTATATTTCTTTATCAGTTTTTCAACATGATTTACATGCTTTTCTCCTTGATTAGAATATCCAGGAACCATAATTAACTGGCCGATTTTTTCTTCAAGTGTCAATGTATTTAAAACTGAATCTGCCCATTCAATCTGCCCATGATGAAAAGGAGGGAGTTCATCTTTGGTCAAATAATCAGCAGAAACAACCTGTGAAAAAACAAAAAGGAAAAAGGTGAAAACTATATTTTTACACATAAAAAATAGTTGATTTTGATAAAATGTTAATATATAATTTTATACAACTTTATGGATTTTATTCACGTATAAAGTGTTTATTAATGGTCTAAAGATAAAAAAAAATAACGTCAAAATTAATTGAAAAATATGTCCTCATTTGCTTTTTTTCACTACTTTTGACAATGTCTCAAAAACAAAAGTGTATGATAATGAATAGTAAACCCTCTGTTTTATTCATTTTATTTTTATTATTTGCTGGGATTCAGTCATTTTCAAATAATATTGATAGATTATTTCGATTTCCCGACATTCACGAGGAAAAAATCGTATTTTCATATGCCGGTGACTTATACCTGGCGAACAGTAATGGCGGAACAGCCCGTAAAATCACTTCACACGTGGGTTATGAAATGTTTCCGCGTTTTTCTCCTGATGGCAGGCATATCGCGTTTACAGCTCAATACGATGGCAATACAGAAGTTTATATCATGCCTTCTGAAGGTGGAGAGCCCGTGAGGTTAACATATACAGCAAATATAAAGAGAGATATTATATCGGACCGCATGGGGCCGAATAATATTGTAATGGAATGGTCTCCTGACGGGGAATGGATTGTTTACAGGAGTAGACAACACTCGTTCAATTCATTTAAAGGTAAATTATTTCGTGTTCATAAAGATGGAGGGCTTTCCGAGCAAATACCACTTTCTGAAAGCGGGTTTTGTTCCTATTCTCCTGATGGTAATAAGCTTGCCTTTAATAAAATATTCAGGGAATTCCGGACGTGGAAGCATTACAGGGGCGGAATGGCCGGGGAATTATGGATATATGATTTTCAATCTCAAAAGGTAAAAAAAATAACTCAAAATACAGTTCAGGATATTATTCCAATGTGGTTTGGTGATCATTTATTTTTTTTATCAGACAAAGATTACACGATGAACCTGTATTCCTATAATCTTTCCAATGACTCCATCAAACAATTAACGTTTTATTCTGAATATGATATCAAATTTCCCTCTGCAGGGATTGATCATATTATATTTGAAAATGGAGGTTATTTATATAAATATAGCATTAAAGACAAACAAGCAGAAAAAATTAATGTTCAAATATCAAATGATCAAATATATGCAAGAAACGAGCTTAAGAAAGTTAGTGATAAAATAAAAAGCTATTCATTATCTCCCAATGGAAAAAGAATTGTTTTCAGTGCTCGTGGCGACATTTTTTCAGTGCCGGCCCAAGATGGCATTACTTACAATATAACAAATTCACCTTGCGCACACGATCAAAATGCCGCGTGGTCGCCTGACGGAAAATATATAGCATACCTGTCAGATAAAACCGGGGAATATGAAATATACATACAGCCACATGACTTGTCACGGGAACCTGTTCAGGTAACTAATAATGCTGAAACGTATAAATTTAGTATTAAATGGTCGCCGGACAGTAAAAAAATATTATGGAATGACAGAAAACTTCGTCTTCGGTATGTCGATATTGATACAAAAAAAACTACACTGGTCAGAAAAGCGAAGCATGATGTAATCCGTGAATTCAACTGGTCACCAGACAGTCGATGGATCGTGTATAGTGAAGAAGGGGATAACACCATGTATAAAATTTTTATTTATCAAATTGATGATCAAACAAATCATTATGTTTCTGGTGAATGGTATCATTCCAATAACCCGTCTTTTAGTAATGACGGGAAATATTTATTCTTTACTTCAGCCCGTAATTATTCGCCAACCTTTAGTCATGTAGAATGGAATTATGCTTATTATGATATGTGTAAAATATATTTCATTCCTCTTTCCAAAAATACCCCTTCTCCCTTTGCACCTAAAAATATACAGGCAGACATCATCCAGGATAATGAAAGCGAAACATCAAAAGAAAACGGAGACAGCAAAACAGTAAACATCGATTTTGACAATATTCAATCCCGTATTATTGAACTTCCCGTGAAAGCTTCAAATTATTTAAAGATTAGTGCTATAGGAGATCA
The DNA here is from genome assembly GCA_964413555.1 of uncultured Bacteroidales bacterium. Taxonomy (GTDB): domain Bacteria; phylum Bacteroidota; class Bacteroidia; order Bacteroidales; family JBBRXJ01; genus CAYMKE01. Next base: position 5,239 of record CAYPTK010000029.1, read on the forward strand.
TGTTTATTATTATGCAAAGTCAACACGTGACGGGACGATGCATCTTAAAATGTTTGATCTGGAAAAGGAAAAAGAAACAGAATTAGGAAAAGGAATGCACTATTCTATCTCCCCGAAACACAATAAGATGCTTGTAAAAGACAATGGAAACTACGCAGTGATTGACCTCCCGACAAGCAGTATAAATATTTCAGAACCGGTTGACTTGTCACAAATGAAAGTATATGTTCATTATGATAAAGAATGGGAACAAATATTTGAAGAAAGCTGGCGACAAATGAGGGATTTCTTTTATGTTGAAAACATGCATGGTGTGGATTGGGAAAAAATGAAAGAAAAATATAAAAAACTGGTACCTTATGCCAATCACCGGGATGACTTAACATATATTATTGGTGAAATGATCGGGGAATTGAATGTAGGCCACGCGTATGTTCAAAGCGGGGAAAAGCCCGAACCCCAAAAAATTAATACCGGCTTATTGGGTGCAGTTGTTGAAAAACATTCTTCTGGTTATTTTCAAATAAAAACTATCCTGAAGGGAGCTTCGTGGAATAAAAAACTTTATTCACCGCTTCAGGAAATTGGACTAAATGTGAAAGAAGGGGATTATATACTTGCCATAAACGGCACCAAGACGAATGAAACAAACAATATCTATCGTTTATTGATTGGTAAAGCCGGCGAAGAAGTTGAATTAACAATTAATAATAAGCCTTCATTAAAAGGAAGCCACAAAATCGTGGCCAAGCCTGTTGACGATGAATCACCATTGTACTACCACCAATGGGTTCAAGACAATATTAAAAAAGTAAACGAGGCCACCAATGGCGATGTAGGATACGTGCATATCCCGGACATGCTTTCCGAGGGGCTTAACGAGTTCGTGGAGTATTATTATCCGCAAATACGAAAAAAAGCGCTTATTATTGATATCAGGGGTAATGGAGGAGGTTATGTTTCTCCAATGATTATTGAACGTCTCAGGCGGGAAAACATCAGGGCTAAAATGACAAGAAACGTTGAAGAAGGGCAACCTCATCCTACTATGACACTGCAGGGGCCAATGGTAATGCTCATAGATAATTATACCGCTTCTGACGGAGATTTAATGGCATATGCTTTTAGAGAGCATAAATTGGGAAAACTCATTGGGACACGTACCTGGGGAGGCGTTGTTGGAATAACAGGTAGCCTGCCGTTTATTGATGGTGGAACTTTAAGAAAACCTGAATATGCAAGTTATTCTGCAAAAGAAAGCAAATGGATTATTGAAGGAAAAGGGGTTGAACCTGATATCCATGTAGAAAACGACCCTCATCAGGAATACATGGGAAATGATGCACAACTTAAAAAAGCCATTGATATCATCATTCGAAAAGTTAAAAAAGAATATAAACCTGTTCCTCCCATCCCGGAACCACCGGTTAAGAATCGACAGCAATAAGAATAATCCATGTTATTTTTGATTTGCTGAAGGCCAGGTGAAA
>CAYPTK010000029.1:6738-14356 GCA_964413555.1 uncultured Bacteroidales bacterium
GGTGAAACGCGCGGGATAAAATTTTTTTTATTTGCCCGGTTCTAAACATAAAATTGTTTAAAATTTATCTGCTGTAAATTAACTTATATTCAGTAGGATAGAAGATATTTAAAAACAGAACAAAATATTAATGTTCATTTTTTGCATTATTTTTGCATTTTTATAACCATCATAGATGGAAAAAATATAGATTATGAATAATTCAACTGGGAAAAAGCGGGTCATTATCAAGCATGTACGCCCCGAAATTGATTGTGGATTATACCCTGTAAAGAGGAGTATCGGGGAAAAAATCAATGTCGAAGCAGATATTTTTTCAGATGGCCATGATGAGATCAAAGCAGAATTGCTTTTTCGAAAAGCAGGCACTAAAAAATGGAATAAAACACCAATGACATTTATCATTAATGATCATTGGTTTAGCTCTTTTATCCCCGGTAACGAAGGTTTATACGAGTACACCATACAAGGGTGGGTTGATGTATTTCATACATGGCAAAGAGATATAAAAAAGAAATTTATTGCCGGGCAGGATACCCGGGTTGAATTACAAATGGGAATCCAAATGATAGAAGAAGCAATACAAAATGCTCCCGAAACAAAAGAAAAAGAACTTCAACAATATTTAAAAGGAATAAATAACGCGGATGGCCAGGCGACTGCATTGGAAGTAGCAGAAAGCAATCAATTGAGGGAGTTGATGAATGATTTTGTAAAAAAAGAAACCATTTCCGTGTATCCCAAAATTTTAACTGTTGACGTTGAAAGAAAAAGAGCCGGTTTTAGTGCATGGTATGAGTTATTTCCCCGTTCGGCTTCTCAGGCACCAGGGGAACACGGAACATTTAATGATGTGATTAAATTGTTGCCGGAAATTGCCATGATGGGGTTTGATGTTTTGTATTTACCCCCCATACATCCCATTGGTGAAAGTTTTAGAAAAGGGAAAGACAATGCAGCGGAATGTAATCCCGGAGACCCTGGTTCTCCATGGGCTATAGGTTCAAGAAAAGGAGGGCACAAAGCCATACATCCACAATTGGGGACATTAAAAGATTTTAAAAACCTGATTCTTCAAGCCAAAAGCCATGATATAGAGGTTGCCATTGACATTGCTTTTCAATGTTCACCCGACCACCCGTATGTAAAAGAACACCCCGACTGGTTTATTTGGCGGCCGGATGGTACTGTACAATATGCTGAAAACCCGCCCAAAAAATACCAGGATGTATTACCCCTGAATTTTGGTACAGGTGACTGGAAAAATTTATGGATTGAACTAAAAAGCATTTTTGATTATTGGATAGACAAAGGAGTTAAAATATTCAGGGTAGATAATCCTCACACGAAATCATTTAATTTTTGGGAATGGGTGATTAAAGAAATCCGTGAAGCCCATCCTGAAGTTATTTTTCTTGCTGAAGCATTCACCCGCCCGCGTATTATGGAGCATCTTGCAAAAATCGGATTTACCCAGTCATACACGTATTTCACGTGGCGGAATACGCGAGACGAAATGATTCAATACGTCAACGAACTCGTCAAAACACCCGCCCGTGAGTTTTATCGTCCGAACTTTTGGCCCAATACTCCTGATATTCTGCCCGAATCATTACAACACGAAGATGAAGGAGCATTCATTGCCAGGGTTGTCATGGCATCCACCCTTTCTTCCAATTATGGAATATACGGGCCGTCATTTGAATACGGGTTGAATGAGCCACACCCTGACAGGGAAGAATACATTAACAATGAAAAATACGAGATCAAACAATGGGATTGGCATAAACAAACCAAGATCAAACAAATTATTAGCATTATCAATAAAACCCGTGAAGAAAATCCTGCATTGCAAACAACATGGAATATATATTTTGCTGAAACAGAGAACACACGATTATTATGCTATGGAAAGACAGATGATGCCTGGAATAATAAGGCCATCATGGCTGTCAATATGGATCCCGTGTATAAACAGGGAGCATGGATTAAATTTCCATTATATCAAATGAAAATTGCCCATGATAAACCCTTTAAAGTACATGATGTGCTTTCCGGGAAATCTTTTGAATGGCTTGGGGAATGGAATTACGTGGAATTAGACCCTAAAGATATTCCTGCACATATTTTTATTGTTGAAGAATTATAATACCTTTAATTATAATACATTATGGTACAAGAACAATACATGGATAAAGCAGATTGGTATAAAGACGCTATCATATACGAGCTACACATTAAGGCTTTTAAGGATACAAACGGAGACGGGACAGGTGATTTCAAGGGATTGATTGAAAAATTGGATTATCTCGAAGACCTTGGAATTACAGCTATCTGGCTTCTGCCTTTTTATCCTTCCCCGTTCAGGGACGATGGATACGATATAGCTGATTATTACAAGATTCATCCTGATTATGGTAATATCAGGGATTTTAATAAATTTTTACATGAAGCGCACAAGCGCAATATAAAAGTAATCATTGAGCTGGTGTTAAATCATACCTCGGACCAGCACAAGTGGTTTCAACGTGCACGTAATTCCAAAAAAGGTTCTGTTTTCCGTGATTATTATGTATGGAGTGATGATCCGACAAAATATAGTGAAACACGGATTATATTCAATGATTTTGAGGTATCAAACTGGCAGTGGGATCCGGTAGCGGGTCAATATTACTGGCACCGTTTCTATTCCCATCAACCAGATTTAAACTTTGATAACCCCAGGGTACAAAATGAAATATTCAAAATAATTGATTACTGGCTAAACATGGGAGTTGATGGATTCAGGCTGGATGCCGTGCCTTATTTGTTTGAACGCAGGGGCACTAATTGTGAGAATCTGCCTGAAACACATGATTTTCTCAAAAAACTTCGTGCACATGTAGATCAAAACCATTCAAACAAATTATTATTGGCTGAAGCCAACATGTGGCCCGAGGACGCGTCTGCTTATTTTGGAAATGACGATGAATGCCATATGAATTATCATTTTCCCCTGATGCCACGGATGTTTATGTCTTTAAAAATGGAAGACCGATACCCGATCATGGACATTTTTGATCAAACACCTGAAATACCCGAAAATTGTCAATGGGCAATGTTTTTGCGAAATCATGACGAGCTTACCCTCGAGATGGTAACCGATGAAGAACGAGATTACATGTATAAAGTCTATACGAATGAACCCAAAGCACGCATAAACATGGGAATCCGGCAACGTTTGGCTCCATTGCTCAACAATAACCGGAAAAGCATAGAACTGCTCAATATCCTTTTGTTTTCACTCCCGGGCACCCCGGTGCTTTATTATGGCGATGAGATAGGGATGGGAGATAATTATTACCTGGGTGACAGAAATGGTGTGCGCACTCCAATGCAATGGACCCCCGGGAGAAATGCAGGATTTTCAGCAGCAAACCCGAACAAATTATACCTCCCGGTGAACCTTGATCCTGAATATCAATACGAAGCAGTCAACGTGGAAACCCAACAACGAAATGTTTCATCCCTTTATTGGTGGATGAAACGAATGATCAACCTCCGGAAACAATACCCGGCATTCGGAAGGGGCAGCATCTCGTTCTTATCTCCCGAAAACTCTAAAATATTAAGTTTTTTACGGTTTTATGAAGACGATGTGATATTGGTAGTAGCCAATTTATCCCGTTATCCACAGGCAGCTGAAATTGAACTGGAAGGATTTAAAGATTACACACCCATCGAAATATTCAGTCAGAATGAATTTCCGGTGATCAAAGAAGAACCCTATTTATTTACAATGACGCCCTATGGGTTTTATTGGTTTGAATTGAAAAAGAAGACTTCTGATATCCATGAAAAAATGATTGATACACCACTTATTTCCCTTAAATCACCGGAAGAATTAAATAATGTTAAAAATTCAACAATCCTTGAAGCCAAAATCCTGCCCATGTACCTTCCCAAGTGCCGGTGGTTTGGTGGAAAATCAAAAAAAATAAGTGACATTAACATCATGGATTGTATTGAATTACCACTTGTAGACGAAAAAGCCTTTTGGCTTATTTTTGAAGTTGACTACCAACACGGTCTTCCCGAAATTTATCAATTGCCCGTGTGCTTTGGGGATAAAGAAATTAAAAATGAATTACAGGAAAATTCAAAACAAGCCATTATCTCATCGGTTACATTAATGAAAAAGAAAATGTGGATGTATGATGCTGTCTTCAATGAAAAATTCAGGGATGCACTTTTTGAATCAGCTGTAAGAATAAGACGCGGGAAAGATAAGGGCAAACATTTATATTTTCATGTTGATAAACAAGCCCAAAAAAACTTTTTTACAGGAAAAGAAAAAGTATCTTCCAACGTGTTGAGTGTTGAACAAAGCAATACATCCATTATATATGGAGATGAAATATTTGTTAAATTATATAGAAAGCTTGATACAGGTATCAATCCTGATATGGAAATAACCCAGTTTCTCACTCAAAAAACACCATTCAAGAATATTCCTCAATTTGCAGGCTCAATTGAATATAAAAAAGAAAATAAAAATGTATACTACCTGGGGATGATGCAGGAACTTGTCCCGAATGAAGGGGATGCATGGAAATATTTCGAAGATGTACTGTCCTTGTATTATGAAAACGTGTTGGCCTCTCCCTTGTTAAAAGAAGATTTTAACTTGAAAGGAGAGCTGAGTAATCCACTTTCATTTAACGAGATACCCGAAGAATTACAGGATTTATTTGGAGCAGCGAATGCTGAAATGATTAGTTTGCTTGGAGAGCGGACGGGCGAAATGCATATGGCATTAGCTTCAAATAAAGAGATGAATGATTTTAAACCCGAACCCTTTTCAATTTATTACCAACGGGCATTATACTCATCCATCCAATCTCTCGTGAGGTCAGCAACCCGTAATCTGTCAAAGAATATAAAAAATATTCCCGACGATTATAAAGCAGATGCCAAAGACATCTTGTCTAAAAAGAATGAATTATTGAAATATCTGAAAAATATATATTCCAAAAAAATAACCACCCAAAAAATACGGGTTCATGGAGATTATCATCTCGGGCAAGTGTTATTTACCGGGAAAGATTTTATTATTATTGATTTTGAAGGGGAACCCGCCAGGGCTTATAGCGACAGAAGACTTAAACGATCGCCCTTACGAGACATCGCGGGAATGATTCGTTCATTGCATTATGCCCCATATAATACACTACATAAATTATCGTCTGTTGGTGGAGCAGAAGCTGAAAATCTTGACAAATGGGCTGAAATATGGTACCATTACATGAGCATGTTCTTTGTTAAATCATACCTGAATCAGATTAATAAAGGTAAGTTGATTCCTCGGGATCATGAAGATATTAACATTCTGCTGACAACTTTCTTAATTGAAAAAGCAGTATATGAACTGAATTATGAGCTCAACAACAGGCCCGCTTGGGTGAATATCCCTATCAGGGGAATTCAATATATACTTTCAAAATATACAACCGAATAAAAAAAGGAAGGAACATTATGGACCAAAAAGTCTTGTACACGACACGATTTACAGATTATGATATTTATTTATTTAAACAGGGGAAGCATTTTTCATTATATGAAAAACTTGGTTCACACATCATGACCCATGAAAACCACCAGGGTGTTTACTTTGCTGTTTGGGCACCCAATGCAAAATTTGTCGGGGTAACCGGTAATTTTAATAATTGGTATAAGCATTCTCATCCCTTGTTTGTAAGACAAGATGAGTCAGGAATATGGGAAGGGTTTATCCCGGGGATGAAACAAGGCGATTTGTATAAATATTATATTGAATCAAATTACAATGAATTTAAAATTGAAAAAGCTGACCCTTATGCTTTCATGTGGGAAACACCCCCGAACACTTCATCTGTTGTATGGGCACTGGACTATCAGTGGAATGACGATAAATGGATAAAACAACGAGGGGAACAGCGTGAACAACCTAAACCCTGGTCTGTTTATGAAATTCATTTAGGATCATGGAAACGGAATGCTGAAGAAAACAACCGGTTTTTAACATACCGGGAAATGGCAGCAGAATTGCCTCCATATCTCCGGGAAATGGGATACACCCATGTAGAATTCCTGCCACTTAAAGAACACCCGTTCTATGGGTCATGGGGGTACCAGGTGACAGGGTATTTTGCCCCAACAAGCAGGTACGGGACACCTCAGGATTTGATGTACCTCATTGAAGAACTGCATAATCATAATATTGGTGTGGTCATGGACTGGGTTCCTTCACATTTTCCAAGCGACGGGCACGGCTTGTCTTATTTTGATGGTACCCATCTGTATGAGCACGAGGATCAACGCAAAGGATATCATCCGGAATGGAACAGTTATATCTTTAATTATGGCAGGAATGAAGTTATTTCTTTCCTGGTCAGCAATGCATTGTTTTGGTTTAGTCGATATCATATTGACGCACAGCGTGTTGACGGAGTGGCTTCCATGCTGTATCTCGACTATGCACGCGAAGATGGTGAATGGATACCCAATCAGTTTGGGGGCAGGGAAAACCTCGAGGCAGTGAATTTTCTTAAATATTATAATGAAGCCATTCATGGTGAATTTCCGGACATATATTCCATAGCCGAAGAATCTACTGCCTGGCCAATGGTTACACGCCCGACTTATGTAGGTGGCCTCGGGTTCGACATGAAATGGATGATGGGATGGATGCACGATACCCTTGAATATTTTAAAAAAGATCCTATACACCGGAAATACCATCAAAATGATATTACATTTAGCCTGGCATATGCATTTTCTGAAAATTTTATGCTACCCCTGTCTCATGATGAAGTGGTACATGGTAAAAAATCACTCATCTACAAAATGCCGGGTGATGAATGGCAGCGATTTGCCAACCTTCGGTTAATGTTTGGATACATGTATGGACACCCGGGCACGAAACTCCTGTTCATGGGTAGTGAATTCGGGCAAACATCTGAATGGCAGCACGACTACAGCCTCGACTGGCATCTTCTGCAATACGACTATCACAAGGGTGTACAGGAAATGATGAAAAGCCTGAATCATACATATACCTCGGAACTGCCCTTGTATGATGCTCCATTTACACGGGAAGGTTTTGAATGGGTAGATATCAATGATCATGAAAATAGTGTGATTATTTTCATCAGAAAAGACAGGGAAAGCCAACAATTTATTATTGTAGCATGCAATTTTACACCTACTATTCATTATGACTACAAGGTAGGGGTTCCGAAAAGCGGTACTTATAAAGAAATTTTAAATACTGATGCAAAAGAATACGGCGGCAGTAACGTGTTAAACACGCGGCCGCTTCATACCCAACCTGTAGAATGGCATGGAAGAGACCAAAGCATCAATGTTACATTGCCCCCGCTGGGTGTAACTTATTTAAAATATGAGAAGTAAGGGTTATTGCCTGTAAATACCAATATCATTCAGTTCCGTGCTGTCAATGTAAGCAGCTTTTTCTTTGTTTTCTGCAAATCCTTTTTTAATGAAAATTTCTGCAGATTGTTTATATGTTGTATCTCTTTGGCTGTCGAATATTAAAAGGTACCCGATGATAATATTCCCCGCCATTTCAACGAGCCTT
>CAYPTK010000029.1:14366-18505 GCA_964413555.1 uncultured Bacteroidales bacterium
CTTTTGTCATTAATTTTAGTAGACGGTGTAAATGCTCGAAATCAGGGTTTATTTTTTCAGCTTCGTATTCTTTAATTTTATTTAAAAAGACGTTGGTGCTCACGCCTCTGATTGCCGCGACGACTTGCAGTTGTGAAGTGCCTTCATAAATAGATGTAATACGGGCATCCCTGTACATTTTTTCTATGGGAAAATCTTTCATATAACCGGCCCCTCCATGTACTTGTAAAGAATCATACGTGATCTGATTCACGTATTCACTGGAAATTAGTTTTACAAGTGGGGTGTAGACATCTGCCAGTCGCTGGAAATATTTCATTTCTTTGCGTTCTTCGGGTGTTAATGATCTTGTTTCCGACAGGTGAGAAAATGCTTTGTACATGTCAACAAACCGGGCAGTTTCATACATGAGGGTTCGTTGTGCCCGGGTTTTGACTTTCATATTGGTGAGCATTTCATAAACGGCAGGAAATTCAATAATGGGTTTACCAAATTGTATCCTTTCTCTCGCGTACTTGTCTGCTTCCCTCCAGGCTGCTTCAGAGATTCCCACGCTTTGTGCAGCAATTCCCAGGCGTGCAGAATTCATGAGTGACATTACATATTTGATTAATCCCATCCGTTGTGAGCCAACGAGCTTGGCCGGGGCATTTTTAAACACGAGTTCACAAGTAGGAGACCCTTTAATGCCCATTTTATTTTCAATTCTCCTGACAATCAGTCCGCCATCGTTTTTGTCATAGACAAATAAAGATAACCCTCTTCCATCATGAGTTCCTTCTTCTGATCGTGCCAGGACTAAAGCTATATCAGAATCACCATTCGTGATGAATCGTTTTACTCCATTGAGAATCCATTTCCCGGATTTATCATCGTACGTGGCTTTGAGTTGTACAGACTGCAAATCAGATCCTGAATCGGGCTCTGTAAGATCCATCGAAGCAGTTGCACCTTTGTTGATACGGGGTAAAAATTCATTTTTAATATCTTCATCACCGAATTCATGAATGGTTTCCGCGCAGTCCTGAAGGCCCCATATATTTGCAAAACCGCCATCAGCTCTTGATACCATTTCATTGGCCATGACATACGGGACGATCGGGAAATTGAGCCCCCCGTATTCCCGTGGCAATGACATGCCATAAACATCTGCCTTTATTAGTGCATCAAGATTTTCCCGCGTACCCGGGGCATAAATAACCTGGTTGTTTTCTAACTTAGGGCCAATTTGATCTACCCCTTCTGCATTAGGTTCTATGATTTCACCACATATTTCGCCGATTACTTCAAGGGTCTTTTCATAATTATCTATAGCGTCTTCATGATCGCGTGGTGCATATTCAAATTCATCTTTTTCTGAAAAGTTGTTTTCTTTCATTTCAGCAATTCTTTTCATCATCGGGTGATGAAGGTGAAAGCTAAGATCTTTATTGTCTGTATATTGATTAGCCATTTTGATTTCTATTTATGAATTGATAATGATTTATTTAGTGTTTTGTTGATAATATTTCATTAATTTGGGTATGATTTCATTCAGGTCGCCAATGATTACATAATCCGCGATTTCGTTGATAGGAGCATCTTCATCATTATTTATGGATATGATCATTGATGATTCAGCCATACCTGCCCTGTGTTGTACTTGTCCGGATATACCACACGCGATATATAGTTTTGGACGAACAGTAATCCCGGTTTGGCCTACCTGACGGTCATGATCAACATAGCCCGCGTCCACTGCTGCTCTTGATGCACCTACCTCGGCACCAATCAATTCAGCAAACTCGTATAAAAGATTAAAATTGCTTTTTGACCCTACACCATATCCCCCGGAAATGATGATCGGTGCATTTTTAATATTGACTTTCTGGGTTTCGACATTACGTTCAATAACATTTACAATAAAATCTTCCTTGTCAAGAAATTCAGTAGCATTTATTTTTTTTATTTCGCCTTTGTAAGAGGGAGAAACAATTTCTTTTTTCATAACACCTTCTCTTACCGTTGCCAATTGAGGGCGTGTTTCAGGATTGATGATGGTGGCAATGATATTTCCACCAAAGGCTGGCCTGATTTGATACAGGAGATCAGTATACTCTTTTTTTGTTTTATTCTCAGTATGGCCACCAATAACCAATTCAGTACAATCAGCTGTTAAACCACATTTAAGGGAAGATGCAAGGCGGGGAGCCAGGTCTCTTCCAACCGAAGTAGCCCCGAATAAACCAATTTGAGGTTTTTCTTTATCAAATATTTTTCTTACAATTTTTGCATGAGGCAACGTGGTGTATGGAGACAAAGATTTGTTTTCTGCAATATGCAAAACATCTACTCCATGAGGAAATATCTCTTTTTCTTTTCCATCAAGCTTATCCCCGATGAGGATTGCCTCGAGGTTGCATTTAAGTTCATTTGCCAAAGACCGCCCTTTAGTTAGTAATTCAAGGCTGACATCTGCAATTTTACCTTCATTAATCTCACAGTAAACAAATATATTTTTCATCTGTTTAATTTTTAATTTTCAATGGTCATATGGAGCTCGCCATGAGTTTATATTTTTGTCATACACGTTACTATGAGGATATTTATAATCATCCCCGCGTGTGTTAAAGAATTTGTCATGGCTCGGTTCATATGTATTTTTATTAAGTGCTTGTTTTTTTGAGTTATTTATATAGAATTCATTTTCGGGTTATTTGTTTTTATAAAATTAAAATTAAAAAATTTTATTTGTAACCCATGTATGAAAATGATTATCCAATGGTGTGATTTTCAATCAATTCTTTTATAAGGTCATTGATTTCCTGATCACTTCCCGACAGTTTTTTTGTTTCTTTTGCTTTAAACACGACACTTTCAATCTTTTTGACTTTTGTCGGGGAACCAGAAAGGCCTAAGAATTTTTCATCTGCATTTAGTTCCGAAGCACTCCATTCTTCAATATTAAGATATGGGCGTTCGTTGTACATTTGAATGTAGTCTTCGTCAGCATCTTGTCTTTCGGTTACTGTTGTGGCATGCTTATATTTCATTAGCCGTTTTACATTCCGGGGCCTGCAATTGGAAGCTGATCCGTGCACTGTTAAGAAAACAGGTGTGGTTGAAGTGTTGATTTCTGTTCCGTTTTCAAGGCGGCGTTTTACTTTTACTTCTTTATCCGTAACAGTTAATATTTCTTCTACATAAGTTATTTGTGGAAGTTTTAATTTTTCAGCAACCTGTGGCCCAACCTGAGCAGTATCTCCATCAATAGCCTGTCTGCCTGAAAGGATGATGTCATAAGGTTTTAACTTTTCTACTGCAAGGGAAATAGCATAAGAAGTTGCCAATGTATCAGATCCTGCAAATTTTCTGTCAGTAATAAGAAATCCTTTATCTGCACCCCTGTATAGTGATTCACGAATGATTTCAGCGGCTCTTCCGGGGCCCATGGTCAACACTGTTACAGTCGAACCCTTGTAGCGGTCTTTTAATGTTAATGCCTGTTCTAATGCCTGTAGATCTTCCGGGTTAAAAATAGCAGGAAGTGCTGCCCTGTTTACAGTGCCGTCTTCTTTCATGGCCTGTTGGCCAACATTATGAGTGTCAGGGACTTGCTTGGCCAGCACTACAATATTTAATCCTTTCATTGTAAGAGTTTTCAGTTAATAAATGATTATAATTTATTTTTAAATGGAACAAAGATAAAAATACTTGTAAAACAAAACAAACCAGTTACAAAAGTTTGTATGTTTTACGAGATATTTTTTAATATTTACAAAATAATACATTAAAATTGAATGACATTAAAAATTTTTTTACACGTGCAAAGAATAACATGTAAAGAAAATGACAGGTATGGTTTTTAAATACTAAAAATTGAAGCTAAAGAAAGGGGATGCCTGTAATAAATAATTGACGTGCTGTTTACTGGTGTAAATTCGAGATTTTATGACGAGTTTAACAGAATCAGCGAATGTTATGAGCAACAATATTTGTGCCTGCTCATAAAACCGTTGTTAAGGCTACAACGTTAGAATTCATCTGATCAATAGTGATTTTTATGGTCAATTTGAACCTCTTGAAAATATATCTGCATGTATTAAACTCTAATTAGCTTCGATTCACCATAGCGATGCTATGCCTCATCTCAGCAAATC
>CAYPTK010000030.1:0-2996 GCA_964413555.1 uncultured Bacteroidales bacterium
CCGTATGGCAACTTTGTCATTCATGACTCCAACCGAGAAATGGTATATATCGGTGGAGGCGCCGGAATGGCCCCTTTACGGTCGCACCTGTTTCACCTGTTTCATACACGAAAAACAAAGCGAAAAGTCTCCTATTGGTATGGGGCACGCTCTAAAAAAGAATTATTTTATGAAGATGAATTCAGAAAGCTTGAACAGGATTTCCCGAACTTCTCTTTTCATGTAGCGCTTTCGGAAGCCAAAGAGGAAGACCAGTGGAAGGGAGACACCGGTTACATTCACCAGATATTGTACGACAAATATTTGAGTCAATTGGAAGAACCCGAAGAAATTGAATATTATCTCTGCGGCCCACCGGTGATGAATGATGCTGTACAAGAAATGCTCTACAACCTGGGGGTTCCGGGTGAGATGATCGCGTTTGATGATTTTGGATAACTTTTTTTAAACTTCAACTGAAATGATTAAACAAACATTCATTTTTTTCATCCTTTTAACAATTATTTTCCAGCAGGCATGCAAAAATCAATCGCGTTATTCCCGTATCAATGGATTGACACAAGGCACATCCTATCATATTACATTTCATAATCCAGGCGGGATCAATCCCACGGGAGCCATACAAAATATATTGAGGGAGGTCGATTCTTCAATGTCAGTGCACAATCCACGTTCAATAATATCACGCTTCAATCACGCGGATTCTATGGTTATCATGGATGGCCACATGAAAAAAGTCATATCCAAATCATTTGAAATACATGAATTGACAGGTGGTGCTTTTGACATTACTGTCGGCCCGTTGGTAAATGCCTGGGGATTTGGACCCGGGAAAAAACAAATCATCGATTCATCAGTGATTGACAGCATTAAAACATTTGTCGGCATGGATTTGTTATCATACACTGATTCAATCCTGTTAAAACAGGATAAACGCGTCAGGATAGACCTGAACGCGATTGCACAGGGTTACACGGTTGATACGATTTCGGGGTATTTTGAATCTATAGGCATTAAAAATTATTTGATTGAAGTTGGCGGGGAACTCGGGGCAAAGGGTCAAAACCCACGTGGCAATGCCTGGCAAATCGGCATAGACAAACCCGTTGACAGCAATATGATTCCTGGTAATACACTTCAGGACATCATTGAAATTAACGACGGTGCCATGGCTACATCCGGGAACTACAGGAAATTTTACATGAAAGACGGGATTAAATATTCGCATTCCATTGACCCTGAAACAGGATACCCGTCAAAACATCGCCTGCTTAGCGCTACTATCATCGGAGAATCCTGTGCAACCTGCGATGCATTGGCCACGGCATGCATGGTGAGCGGATTTGAAAAAAGCAAACAAATACTGTCCAAAATACCGGAAATCAAAGCTTATCTTATTTATAATGACGAGCAGGGAGCTTTAAGCGTATATCAATACAACATGGACAAATAAAAGCCCCGTTCATTACCTGCCGGGCAACAACAATGAACTATCACCATAACTCAAAAACCGGAAATTATGGTTCATGGCATAATCGTATATTTTTTTCCATTCATTATTTCCTGTAAATGCAGCCACCAATAACAGCAAGGTGCTGCGCGGCTGATGAAAGTTGGTAACAAGCCCTTTTGCCATGAAAAACGAATACCCCGGAACAATCATCAGCCGGGTAGTACCATGAAATACATCGCGGCGTTCTTTTTCCATGTAATCGAGCACGGCCTCTAAAGAAGCGGCTACATCTACCTCATTTTCATGATAAGACGGTTCCCATTGGTTAACATGGTGAGGCTGTTCACGTTTATTCAATAGCTTCATACCTGACCAATACAAAGACTCGAGAGTACGGAGTGTCGTGGTTCCCACTGCAATAATATCGCGGCTATTAGACACCAGGTTTTCAATAGCTGATCTTGTCACGCTATAATGTTCGGTATGCATCTGGTGGTTGCTGATATCATTCGATTTTACAGGAGCAAAAGTGCCTGCCCCCACGTGTAATGTAACGTTTTCAAAACGGGTCCCTTGTTGTTGCAAAGCATGCATTACATGATCTGTAAAATGAAGCCCTGCCGTGGGGGCTGCCACGGACCCTTTATGTCGTGAATAGATCGTCTGGTAGCGTGCATGGTCTACGCGCTCTGTTGGCCTTTTTAAATACGGGGGGATCGGTATAACACCCGCTTGTTCAATGACACGTGCAAACGTGTTACCACCTTCCCATGTAAACCTGATAACATGTTTGCCCTCCATCTCTTTTACTTTTTGAGCAACCAAAAGAATGGCCTCATCACCGATCCTTATTTCTTTCTCGAGTGCCCCGGATTTCCATTTCTTCATATTCCCCACCATGCATTTCCATTCACATGCCCGGGTTTGCATAAAGCTTTGGGTATATTCGGCAGGCTTGTACGGCTCAAGACAAAATATCTCGATAGCGGCCCCGGTGGCCTTTTTGAATAAAACGCGTGCACGGATTACCTTTGTATCATTAAACACCATCAAATCATCAGCATTCAAATACCTGCCAATATGTTTAAACACATCATGCTTCAACCTACCCGGAGTCCATATCAATAAATTTGACTGGTCGCGGTCTTTTAAAGGATATTTGGCAATTTGTTCATCCTTTAAATCATACATAAATGTATCAAATTGTACACGTGAAGGGTTTACGTTCATTTTTTTTAATTTTACGTTGTCCTGTTATACCGTTTGGTAAAATAATTGAATGATTCAATTCAAACGGATCAAAAATAATTAATTTTGTACCAACAAAAAGAAAAAGATGCCAATGAGATATAAAAAAGGAGATAAAGTAAAATTTTTGAATGATACCGGGGGCGGCATCGTGACAAATATTATTGATAAAAATACACTTCATGTATTAATTGATGAAGGATTTGAACTCCCGGTCAATATCAATGATGTTCTGCCTGTTGACATTCCGGGATCAGGACAACCTGCAGATAATTTTTTTGAGGAGAAGGAGGAG
>CAYPTK010000030.1:3096-14619 GCA_964413555.1 uncultured Bacteroidales bacterium
AGGAGGACAGGGAGTCCCGGAACCAAGATGAAGAATTTGATTCATTGGAAGAAATATTATCAGAACATCAATACAAATCCCCCGGAGAAGACCCTGAAACCATCAAAAATGATGAAACCGTTCAGCTTTCCCTTGCCTTTGTTCCAACAAACCAGGAAACAGTAACAGAAGGAACGCTGGAACTTTACTTAATCAATGACAGCAATTATAAAATCCTGTATAACATCTCGAATAAAGAATCTGACAACAACAATGAATTGAAAACAATTCATTCCGGATTTATAGAAGCCAACACGAAAAACTACATACAGGAATTCGAAAGAGAAGATTTAAACAGGAAACCGGGCTTTTTATTTCAATGCATCTTTTTCAAAAAAAGCATGTTTTCATTTCATGAGCCGGTTGTTAATCAGTTAAACGTTCAACCCATTAAATTATATCATGATCATGCATACAAAGAAAATGATTTTTTTGATGAAAAGGCATATGTCTTACCTGTTGAAATCATTGATTTGAAAGAAGAAGTGGACAAAATTCCACCCGAAGAAATCAAGAAAATATTACAGGAAAAATCAAAGCCAAAAAAAATAAAAATCACTGATATCAAACCAACGGGAAGACGGCGTGAAAAAAAGCCCCCCCGGGAAATTGACCTACATATACATGAATTGATTGATGATGAAAGCGGGCTGACAGATGCTGACAAGCTGGAATTACAGATGCTCCATTTCAGGAAAAAAATGAACGATGCCATTCAGAATCATGAAAAAAGAATAATTTTCATTCACGGGGTAGGCAATGGCCGGCTTAAACATCACATCAGAAATGCTATTGACAAGGAATACCCCAGGGCTGGCTACCAGGATGCATCATTCCAGGAATATGGTTTTGGAGCCACGTTGGTATTTATTAAATAAACATAAGATCACGATACAAAAAAATAGTATCTCACCCAATGAACAGGATTAAATTTGTACATACCGCTGATATCCATCTTGATACACCTTTCAAAGGATTATCAAACCTCAACAATGAGCTGGCAGAAAAACTCAGGAAGTCAATATTACAATCATTTAAAAACATTATTGACCTGTGTATCCGGGAGAAAGCCGATTTTTTGCTCATCGCGGGTGATATATTTGAAAGCCATCAGCGCAGTTTATCTGCACAATTACAATTCATTGCAGAAATCAACAGGTTGAATGAGTACAACATTCCTGCTTACATGGCCTGCGGCAATCATGATCCCATGAATTCCTGGCTGAATGAACTAAAACTGCCACCAAATCTCCACCGTTTTTCTGCTGATCAACCAGAATCCGTAATATACCCGGGATCAGGAACTCCCGTGGCTGAAATAAGCGGGATCAGTTTTAAAGAACAAAAAACCACTAAAAACCTTGCAGCATTGTTTCCTTCTGCACGACAAAATATTCCTTTTTCTATCGCGCTAATGCACGGGACCACCGGCCTACCCGGCCCTCATGAAAATTATGCCCCGTTTCGGCCCCGTGACATTGAAAACAAAGGATATGATTATTGGGCGCTCGGGCACATTCACAAGCCCGGTGTAATATCTTCCGAACCGTACATTGTATACCCGGGAAATCCACAGGGAAGGGATTTCGGGGAAACAGGCATGAAAGGATGTTACCTCGTGGAAATGAGCCAGGGGAAAAAAACAGAATTGCAATTCATTCCCGTTCATACCATTCGCTTTGAAAAACATGCCATTGATATCACGCGGCTAACAGCTCTTGACCAACTCCCTCGAGTCATAGAACATCCCCTTTTAAATGAAAAACAAAACAGCAGGGAAGTCAACTCTATTGCACGGGTTCAATTGCATGGCCGAACCCCTTTGCATAAAGCATTATATAAACCCGGGGTTGCAGAAGAACTGGCTGAACAAATAAATGAACGATACATAAACAGCCATCCCTTCTTATGGATTGATAAAATAGATATCAAAACATCACCTCCCCTGGATTTTGAACAACTTGAAAAAGGGAATGACTTTCCTGCAGGAATACTCAGAAAATGCAGCGAATATCAAAATCATCCCGGCCGGCTACAGGAACTCGTCCAAAAGAAAAAATCGGAATTATCTTCATACGCTATAAATAAAGAACTCGATGAATTCACGCGACAGGACATGGATGAAATCATTGGCCAGGCAAAACAATTTTTAATTGACCAATTATTCAAAGAAGAATAAATGCAGATAAACGAAATCAACATAGAAGGATTCGGGATTTTTTATAAAAAGATTATTGATCAATTCAAACCCGGCATCAACATTATAACAGGTAATAATGAAGCCGGTAAATCCACGTTGCTTCAATTCATCCGGTTTACCCTGTTCGGGTATCCTCGTTCTGTTGACGAACGGGTGCAGCCGGTCCGCGGCGGAAATCACGGCGGCAGGATCAAAGCCACGCTTTCCAACGGGAAAGAAGCTATTTTTGAACGCGCAGGCGGTTTTCCCGGAAATATACAATTGCATTACGCCGGGAAAACATCACGAGACACCAATGAATGGTTTTATTTGCTTGGAAATGCCACGCTGGATCTTTACAAAAATATATATGGAATCTCACTTGACGAGCTTGTCGGCCTGGATACACTTACCCAGTCAGGCATGGAAGACCGTATATTTAGTGTCGGGTTGGGCCTGAAAAACACGTCATTGGGTGATATTGAAAAATCCATTACAGCATATACTGAAAACATCTATAAAAAACAGGGCAAAATACAGCTTATTCCCAAATATTTAAATAACATTAATGAAAAAAGAAAAAAAATACACGCGCTCCAGGAATTATTGCCTAAATATGATGCGTTAACACACCAGATCAACCAGAAAAATGAAGAACTGAAAGAAATAAACGTCAAACTGGAAAATTGGCGAAGCACGTTAAAAAAACTCGAGCAATATGAAAAATGCTACGAAAGTTATGTACGGATAAACCAAATTGACCATGAGCTTGAAACACTCCCGGGTACCCGGGAGTATCCCGAAAAAGGGAAGGAAAAGATGGAAAGGCTGGAAGAAGAAAAAGAAAAGCAAAAATCTGCACTCGAAGAAACAAGCCGGCACATCATGGAATTAAAAAGAAAGACAGACAATATCACGTACAATGAAACCATTCTTTCAAAGGACGAAGAGATAAACGAAATCCGGAGAAATACAACAAAATATCAAAGTGATGTAAAAGAACAAAAAGAAGACTCGGAAACCACCGGGGATTTAAATAAAAAGATCAGTCAAGGCATCCGTCTTATCAATCAAAACTGGGATGAATCGAATATCCGGGAGCTTTCCAACGTGATCATCCATAAAGACGTGATTCATAAATATAAAATCCGGTTCGAGGAATTGCACAACAAACAACATCGAATAGAAGACCAGTTACAATATGCTATGCCCGGGGCCAGGCATATACATTGGCCTGCTTTAATCATGCTGTTGACAGGTATCAGCCTTGTCATTTCAATCGCTTTTTTTATCCATGAGGCGTATCCCTGGGGCGGAGCATTGTTGCTGATTTCCATGGGATTATTTTTCGGACGAAAGCATATCTTCACCGGGTCCCGCCCGGGGCATTTGATGCAGGAAGAGCTGGACACGATCACGAATGAACTTGAAAAAGTTACGAATGAATATCAGGCATACATTCAAAATCAATTGAACCTGGATGCTGATTTATCACCGGATGCTGTTTTGGAAATCTTTCGTGAGGCCGACCGGCTATTACAGCTGATCAACGAGCGTGAACGTCTTCAAAACAAGATAAAACAACGCGATCAGTTCATCAGCAAATTCGAGGGCCAATTGCAAACGGTATCAGCCACCCTCTCGGGAAGCCCTACCTTCAATGATAGTGAAAGCCTGATCATAACTATCATCAATGAATTTGAAACCGCTTTAGGCGCGTTTAATAAACTCGGGGAGAACGAAAAGACACTGGTTCAGAAAAAACAGGACACGTTGCAATCGGAAAAAATGCTTAAAGATATTGATAACCAGATTCAACAGCTCTTAACTTCTACCGGTGCAAAAGACATTAATGATTTTTATAAAAAATACAGGGATAACGAACGGGGGAAACATCTTTCTGCTGAACGCGGTCAATTGCTCCAGACCATTCAAACCATCGTGGGGGTAGACAATGAACACGAGCCCCTCTCCTATTTTGCTTCACGTACAAAACCGGAGCTTGATGATGCCCGTGAAGAAGCAGCACGTTTATCCGGTGAACTGGAACAGGCATCTGTAGAATGCAACAAAGAGATCAGTGCATTACATACCGAACGTGTCGGTTTAATGAACGAATCGGAACTTTCGGGGGTCATGACAGAATATGAAACGGAACGCGCTAAACTGAACCAGGCTGCGAAAAACTGGATAGCAGGCAGTATCGCTTTGCAAATCCTGGAAGACGTGAAACAACAGTATGAACAAGACAAACAACCGGCTGTTATCCGGAACTCCGGCAATTATTTCAATCGTGTTACCGGTGGGCATTACAACAGGATATTGATTTCCCTTGAAAATAAAGAAGTCTCGATATTCGACACGTCAAACGCTGTTAAGCGCATCCGGGAACTAAGCCGGGGCACTAAAGAACAACTTTTAATCAGCCTGCGTCTTGGATTCATCGAAGAATATGAAAAGGCAACAGAGTCTTTGCCACTGGCTCTTGATGAAATCCTGGTAAATTTTGACCGCGAAAGAGCATTGAAAACAGCCGAGGTCCTTTACCGGTTTGCCCAAAAACGCCAGGTACTGCTTTTCACGTGCCACCCGTTTACCGCCTCTTTATTTGATGGTATGGAGGTAAACAAAATAGACATTCAGTAGTCTCCGTCTCTAAAGTCCGACTTCTATAGTATCCCGCGTTTTAAATCCACGCTATATAAGATTTCAGGCCGGGTATAACAAAGAAGCCAGGCCCCATGTTTAACAAACGAAGCGTAATACATGATTAAAGTAAAAAAATAATAATTTCTTCAATAACTTACGTCAAAGATTTGATGATAAATAGATTTTTTTTATCTTTGCATCCGTTTTTTAAATACAAATTATCTGAAAAGTAAAAGTCATGTATGCAATAATTGATATTTCCGGGGAACAATTAAAAGTACAAAAAGATCAAACGATTGTTGTGAACCATATTGAAGGTAAAGAAGGTGAACAAATTGATATTGATAAGGTATTATTTATTGAAAATAACGGGAATGTAAAAATAGGGGATCCTGTTGTAAAAGGAGCCAGTGTATCAGCTAAGATATTACAGCAGACAAAAGGCAAAAAAGTCAACATCTTCAAACGCAAAAGAAGAAAAGGATATAAAGTGTTTAACGGGCACCGTCAAATGCTGACAGAGCTGCAAATTGAAAACATTTTAGAATCAGGCGGCGGCAAAGCCAAAAAGACTGAAACAAAAAGCACAGCAGAAAAGAAAGATAAAGAAACACCTGCAGCCAAAAAAGCAGAAAAAGAACAAACCAGTACAGTAAAAGCAGACACGCGAAAGAAAACAGAAGCTAAGCCTGAAGCATCCAAGCCACAGGAAAAGGCCCAGGCCAAAACCCAAACCACGCGAAAGAAAACAACAGGCACTGCAAAACAGGAAACAGCCAAAAAAGAACCAAAAACAGCTGCAACGGAAGAACCAAAAACAGCTGCCAAAACCACCGGGACAAAAAACACGGGTACTTCCGGAACAACTAAAAAAGCCGGGGAAAAAAAAGCAACCACGAAGCAGGCTGACAGCAACAAAACAGAAACCAAGCAAGCAGCCCCTAAAAAAACCGCTTCAAAAAGTACAACAGACAAAACCGAAAATAAAACCAGTAGTTCATCTGATAAAAAGTCAACAGGCAAATCTTCAGATGATGCTGATAAAAAATAATTTTTTATCAATTTTAAAAATATAAACCATGGCACATAAGAAGGGACAAGGAAGTAGCCGAAACGGGCGTGACTCGGAAAGCAAACGATTGGGCGTGAAACTTTATGGCGGCCAGGAAGTAAAAGCCGGAAACATAATCGTTCGCCAACGAGGCACCAGACACCACGCGGGAGAAAATGTTGGAATGGGCAGGGACCATACCCTGTTTGCTTTAATAGACGGAAAATTAAAATTCCAAAAGAAGAAAAACAACAAATCCTACGTGAATGTAGAGCCAATACAGAATTAGCCATATAAAATGAATAATAATAAAATCAACGATTTAGTATTATTCATTTTGAATAAAAAGCATATAACAGGGCACGTGATGTGCCGCTTATATCAATAGCAAAAACGTGTAACAATCTCTTACTTTTTATTTTATGATTAAACGGTAAGAGATTTTTTATTCTCAAAAACATCAAAAGCCTGAAACATGTTAACCACGAAATTGATCACTGAACATAAAGATTTGGTCATAGAACGCCTGAAAAAACGAAATGTTAATGCAACAGACACTGTCAATAAAATCATTGATCTGGATGCCCAAAAACGCGGCCTCACCAGCTCGATAAACGAGGGACAGGCAGAGATGAATTCACTTTCCAAACAAATAGGGCAATTTTTCAGTAAAGGAGAAAAAGAAAAGGCAGAAGAAGCAAAAAAGAACACCCTTCAATTAAAAGAAAAAATAAAAACCCTCAACCAGCAGATCAACGAGGTAAGTGATGAGCTGAATAAACAGCTTATCTTGCTTCCAAATATCCCACATGAATCTGTACCTTCCGGAACAACAGACCAGGACAATGAAGAGGTTGATGCCGGTGGGAAAATACCAGAATTAAAAGAATCGGAAATGCCACACTGGGATCTGGCTGCAAAATATGACATCATTGATTTCGGGCTCGGGAATAAAATCACCGGGGCAGGATTTCCTGTATATAAAGGGAAAGGCGCTAAGCTACAGCGTGCCCTCGTAAGTTTTTTCCTGGATGAAGCACAAAAAGAAGGATACAAGGAAATGTGCCCACCCCTTCTCGTGAATGAAGATTCGGGATTTGGCACCGGGCAATTGCCTGACAAAGAAGGACAAATGTATCACGTGACAGAGGATAATTTATACCTGCTCCCAACAGCTGAAGTGCCGCTGACAAATATTTACAGGGATGTCATACTGGAAGAAGCTGACCTGCCTGTCAAAGTCACCGGGTACACTCCTTGTTTTAGAAGAGAAGCCGGTTCATGGGGAAAAGAAGTACGGGGGCTGAACAGGCTCCATCAATTTGATAAAGTGGAAATAGTACAAATACAACACCCGGATGAGTCGTACGATACATTGAACAACATGATGCAGTACGCGTTGAGCCTTGTCAAAAAACTTGAATTGCCTTATCGCGTGCTTCGCCTCTGTGGCGGCGACTTAGGCTTCGCGTCAGCGCTCACGTATGACCTTGAAGTATTTGCAGCAGGACAACAAAAATGGTTAGAAGTGAGTTCAGTATCGAATTTTGAAACATTCCAGTCAAACCGGCTGAAAATACGTTTTAAAGAACAAGGGAAAAAACAAAACAGGCTAGTTCATACTTTAAACGGGAGTGCCCTGGCTCTTCCCAGGATTGTAGCAGCTTTACTCGAAAACAATCAAACCAAAGACGGGATTAATATCCCCGCCGTACTGAAACCTTATACCGGGTTTTCTGTTATATCATAGTGCCTGTCTTGTTTTTAACCCAAGTACTATAAATGAACAAATTCATAGCACTTGGGGTTAATTGTTTTTACAGACATACAAAAACTAAAAAACAGAACGTTTATATTAATACATATCATTATTTTTTATAATTTTGAATAAGATATTACCTGGATCTCCCGGTGTATAAAACACTATATGTACCCGTGTAATTCAGATATATTTTTTTAACGATAAATTTCAAATCAATAAAACAAAAACCGGCCATGATAAAATCATTCTCTCGTCATTTGGTTAAATGGATTTTCCTGTTGGGCATTATCAATGGAGCATTATTCATACAATGCGAAAGAGACGACGAACCGTTTCCCAAACCCCTTGTAGAAACCCAGGATAAAAACACGGCAAACAGCATATTATACGATGTAATGCACGACCGTTATTACTGGTATCAGCATGTTCCCGAGTTAAATCCACTCATTTATCCAACCCCGCGGTTGCTCATGGGCGACCTGAAATATGATTCTATTGACAAATGGAGTTTTGTAATTACAACCGATGAATATCAACAATATTTCATTGAAACAGAATCGGTAATACACGGGATTCAACTATCCCTCACGACCAATAATAATTTTGTCGTGCTTCTCGTGCTTGATGGCTCTCCCATGGAAGCTGCAGGCGTAAAAAGAGGTTGGATACTGATGAAAGTAAATAACACGTCCATTACGCCAGAAAATTACAACACTCTCTTGGGCAGTACCGCGACCAGTACATTTACTTTTAAAAACCTCCAGGACAGCATTGTAACAATACAATCAAAGCCGGAAGCCGTGGAAGAAAAATCTGTTTTTTACAAAGACGTGATCACGATAGATAATATCAAGGTAGGATACCTGGTATTATTATCATTTGTAGAGCCCACGGAACAACAATTAAATGAAGCATTTCAGAGTTTTTCTGATTCAGGCGGGATTGATGAATTTGTACTGGACCTGCGTTATAATACAGGCGGAATGGTTTCCGTGGCACGCTACCTTGCCAGTTCGATGAACACGAGCCTGCTCAATAAATCATTCATAAAATATATTCATAATGACAAGCACACGGTTGAGGATACCATTGTAACCTTTGAAAGCACTAATTATTCATTAGGAATTGACCGCTTGATCACCATTACCACGAATTCGACCGCTTCTGCCAGTGAATTAATAATAAGTGGGCTGGAGCCTTACATGGACGTTGTTTTAATTGGTGACGACACGCATGGCAAACCTGTTGGAATGGAAGGATTCAGCTATGGGAATTATGCATTTTTTCCTGTAACCTTTTCCACCAAAAATGCAAATAATTATGGAGGGTATTTTGACGGGCTTCAGGCCGACGCGTATGTTGCAGATGACCTCGAACATCCACTCGGTGATACAGCTGAAGGTTGTTTGAACGAGGCATTGTATTACATCCGCAACGGATCATTCTCGCTGAAAAAGTCTTATACCAGCCAAAAACATACAATCCTGAAACCCGAAATTGAAAAAGTCTTGATCAAAGGCTTTCAAACAGACATAAAACAATAGCCCGTGGAAAACGAACGCGTCATATTAGGCATAGACCCGGGCACGACCATCATGGGCTACGGGCTACTCCGGGTAAATAAAAACAAACCTTCAATTATTCACCTTGGAGAGTTGGCATTGTATAAATACAAAGACCAGTACCTGAAATTAAAACACATTTTTGATCGGACGATTCACTTAATAGACCAGTACTGCCCCGATGAACTGGCCATAGAGGCACCATTTTACGGGAAAAACGTGCAGTCGATGTTAAAACTCGGACGTGCCCAGGGAGTCGCTATATCCGCGGCTTTATCCCGTACCATCCCTATTTTTGAATATGCCCCGCGTAAAATAAAAATGGCAATTACCGGGCAGGGAAATGCTTCAAAAGAACAAGTAGCTAAAATGCTTCAACACGTTATCGGGTTACAGGAGCTTCCCATAAATCTTGATGCCACGGACGGACTTGCTGTTGCCTTATGCCACTTTTACCAAAAAAACAGCAATGCCGGGCAATCAACCGATTCATATAATAGCTGGAAAGCTTTTATTAATAAAAATCCCGGGAGAATTGTAGGGTAGGACAGCAAGGAAGGGAATTTAGAGATTTTGGCTATAGCTCAACGTTTTCATGAATCTTTTTCGCGATGTCTTTAAATTCATCTTCAGTAAGTTGAACCCTGGGATTGTCAAAATTAATATCCCCGAGGTTATTGATCGGGATAAGATGAACATGTGCATGGGGCACTTCGAGTCCTAAAACGGCTACTCCCACGCGCTTGCAATCAATCACTTTATCAATTGACCGGGCCACTTTTTTCGCGAAAACATGCATGCCTGCTAACAGATCATCATCTATATCAAAAATATAATCTATTTCCTTTTTGGGAATAACAAGAGTATGGCCTTTTTCCAACGGGTTGATATCCAGGAAAGCAAAATAGTTATCATCTTCTGCAACTTTATAGGACGGGATCTCACCGTTGATGATTTTTGTAAATATAGATGCCATAAGCTTGTTTTTAAATTGATATTTCTAAAATCTCAAATGAAATCTTACCCGACGGTACATTTGCTTCGACATTCTCGCCAGGCTTTTTGCCTAATATTGCTTTAGCAATGGGCGTGTCAATAGCTATCTTCCCTTCTTTCAGGTTCGATTCTTTTTCAGGGACAATGGTATAATTAAATACTTTATTGGTCTTGGTATTCTTAATCTTTACCTTTGTCAATATTTGCACTTTTGACGTGTCTATTTTTGACTCGTCAATGATTTTACTGTTGGCAATGGTATCTTGCAGCTTGGATATTCTCATCTCGAGCATTCCCTGGGCTTCTTTAGCAGAATCATATTCAGCATTTTCTGATAAATCACCCTTATCCCTTGCCTCAGCAATTTGTTTAGAGATAGACGGCCGTTCTATTTTGGTTAAATGATCAAGCTCTTTTTTCAATTTAGCAAGGCCCTCTTTTGTAATATAACCCATATTAAATAATTTTGAATTTATACAAAAAAAAAAGAATTCCAATTGATCTATTAAATTGAAATCCTTTTTAATAATACAAAGATATATATTTTTTTTAAAACAGACTTAATTTTTCGTAGCACATTTTGTTAATTTGTTGCTTTGGTCAATAAAACATTGTAAATAATAGAAAATTACTTCATTATATCAAATATCAATTTCAATACCCATCATCAGCATGTCATCAATTTGACGTTGTTCACCTTTCCATGTTTCAAATTCGCTAAGTAGTTCATGGTATTGCCCGCTTATAGGCAAATGTTGTATATCAATCAATTTTTGTTTCAGTCTGCTTTTTTTATATTTTTCATTTGCCTCTCCTCCTTTTTGATCTGTAAAGCCATCTGTACATAAATACAAGCGGTCTCCCGGTTTTACAGTTAAGGAATGATTGGTAAAAGGCCTGGTGTTGATCTTAAGATGGATTCCTATGGGCATCCTGTCTCCTTTTGTCTCAATGAGTTCGCCATTTCTCACGATATAAAGAGGATTGTGGGCCCCGCTGAATTGCAATTGACCTGACGTGGTATCAAGAATGCACAATGCTATATCCATCCCGTCTTTAGGCCTGGTGTCATGTTCATCCATGTGCAAAGCCCCGACTATATTTTCGCGGAGGAGAGAAAGTATTTCATTGGCTTGATCAATGTTGTTTTTAATTACAATCTCGTTTAATAATGAAACTCCCAGCATACTCATGAATGCACCGGGTACCCCATGGCCTGTACAATCAGCCACTCCAAAAACCACCTTGGTATCATTTATAGATCTCCAGAAAAAATCACCACTCA
>CAYPTK010000030.1:14629-17911 GCA_964413555.1 uncultured Bacteroidales bacterium
CGCTGCTCGGTTGCCAGGTTTCGTTGTTCCTGTATCTCTTTGTTCTTCTGTCTTATCTTTTCATTTTGTTCTGCCAGCTGGCGGTTGGTCTCCTGTTTTCTTTTATAGTTCCGGTATATCAGGTATGCCAACAGAAGCATTAATATAAACCCGGCCACGAACGCGTTGGAAATGATTTTTTGCCTGGCCAGCTTTGCTTCTTCCTGCTCTTTTTCAAATTCTAACTGCCGTTGTGATTTGTCAAACTCGTATTGCATTTCGAGCTGGGTGATCTCTTTGACATTCAGGCTGTCTTTCAGTTCAGAGTATTGTTTATAATAATCCAGTGAGGTATGGTACTGCCCCAATGATTCCGTGATCCCGGACAGCACTTTATAATTGTTCCGTATCTCATCCTGCAGGTTTTGTTCCCTGGCGAGTTGCAGGCTCTTTTTCAGATACCCGAGAGCTGTCTGAAGTTGATTTTTTTGTTGATACAATTTCCCTATATACCTTAAAACAGAAGGCATCCCCGTTTTATCACCCAGGCCTTTTTTGATCTTCAAAGCATTTTCAAAATATTCGAGGGAGCGGCCGTATTCTTCCATACGGTAATAAATCGTTCCCATGTTGGCGTATGCATTCGCGACCCCGTGTAAATTGCCGGTATTTTTATTTATCTCCAATGTTTGAAAGCTATAATTCAATGCTTTATCAAAATCACCCAGGTTATGAAAAATGCTTCCTTTTTCTTTCAGACACAATGTAATGCCTGTTTTGATCCCTTTTTCCCTGGCAATGGTCTCGTAAATGCTAAGGGACCGGTTTACATATTCAAGTGCTTTTTCATATTCACCCATTTTTTTAAACAGCCTTCCAATGTTCAGGTATGACCAGGCTTTCCCTTCTTCATCGGATTTTTTGTCATAAATATTAAGAGATTTCAAATGATAATGAATGGCTTTTTTATAATCTCCAAAAAGCTGATACACGCTCCCGAGATTCGTGTACGCGCGTGCTATCTCACGATGATGCCGGGTCTCTTTAATGAAATACAATGCATTTTGATACGACTGAAGCGCCTGTTTATAATTTCCATC
Source organism: uncultured Bacteroidales bacterium (assembly GCA_964413555.1). GTDB lineage: Bacteria > Bacteroidota > Bacteroidia > Bacteroidales > JBBRXJ01 > CAYMKE01. The sequence continues at coordinate 15,709 of CAYPTK010000030.1, forward strand.
CAATTGATATGCATTGCCAATCCTGTTTAATGCAGAAGCTACTCCTACCGTGTCATTCAATTGTTCGCGCAGCTGCAATGCATGATTGAAAAAGTCAATTGCAGCATTGTAATCATTTTTTTGATAACAGGCAAATCCCTTGTAAAAGTAAGCATCTGCCTGGTACACGGGAATACCTGCCAGCTGGCTTAAATACAATGCTTTTTCGGCATATTCAATGGCTTTACCCGAGAGTCTTGCATCATAATATTTGGCAGAATCAAGGTACATCCTGATTTGTTCTACACGGGAAGCAGGTATGCTGTCTCCCGGTGTTTTGTCATTGGCTGATTCCTGAGCAGTCAACGGGCATAGTGCTATCAAGAAAAAAAAGAAAATACATACTACAGGAATGCATGCATGAATATGACATAATGCAAGTATTTTTTTCTTCGAATTATTAAAATTGTTGATCATCATAAAATTGAATATAATATATTTGATGCATAAATATAAACATTTTTATGAACAGTAAAAAACACGATAGAAATGAAATCATTCTAACAAGGGATGGTTCACACAGCCTGTATGTCCCCGGGCTCAACGAGCATTATCATTCTGTCCACGGGGCCATTGCAGAATCCTTACATATCTTTATCAGGAACGGGTTGCAGGAAATTAGAAAACCCGTGATAAAAATACTGGAAACCGGGTTTGGAACCGGGCTCAACATGTTGTTAACCTTCCTTGAATCTCAAAAAACAAGACAATCCATTCATTACGAAACCATTGAAAAATATCCCGTGCCACTTCATGTTATTCAACAACTGAATTATCCCGAATTGTTAAATACAGGAAAGGAAGAGTTTGAACACGTGCATCGGGCCGGGTGGAATAAACAGGTATCATTGGGCAGGCATTTTGTATTCAAAAAAATACAGGGTGATATGAAAGACTGCCCCATAGACACGGGGATTGACATCATTTATTTTGATGCATTTGCCCCGGGTGTTCAACCGGGCCTATGGGAACAACCTGTTTTTGACCGTTTATATAAACACCTGAATACAGGGGGCATCCTGGTAACATACAGCGCGAAAGGCATTGTTAAGCGAAGGCTTCAGGCCACCGGTTTTCAGGTGGAAAAACTGCCCGGCCCGCCTGGTAAAAGGGAAATGATAAGGGCACGAAAGACGGGATAAAACAGGAGTGGTGCTGGCTTCCAGAGCCGTCAGGCAAACGTTTTCATGTTTTTGAAATTCAGCCGTAATTATATCTTTTCACGCCGTCTCTTATTCCAGCTTTACACGAGCTCAAAAAACGGTAGTATCTCATAAAATGTGTATAGTGTTTTCTTTCAACCCAAGTACGATGAATGAACAAATTCATCACAATATTTATAATTAGCAATGTGTATCTCATTTCTTTCAAGTTTATCATGTTGATTCGTTCTAATAAAAATATGCTTCAATAGCATCATAATTATTGCAAAACCAATTAAAACTCCAACTCCCATATTATCAGTATTTCTTTATTTTTTCTCTTTCTTCTTCTACTTTTTTCCATAATTCTTGGTTACCTGGATCTGCTTGAGCATCAATTATTGCATTAACATATTCTGGGTGATTAGGATATTTCCAATTTAACCATGTCTTTGTTGGAATAGCGAAAAGAATAATGCATATTGCTCCAAAAAATGCTACTCGTTTTAATATGTTTTGATAATAACTATCGGTACTCTTTTTTATTTTGATTAATGAAATAACTGTTACCATTCCAAGTCCAAACAGTCCAATTCCTAATTGCATTGATGCACCTGGCCAGGATTGAAATTTGAATAAGATTCCAATTGCTGAAGAGCTTAGAGCTAATCCAGTAGCAATCCCTCCAACAATTCTTTTTGTGCTGATTCCTTTATAAGAATCTTTTTGAAAAATTTTTCTAAACCTAAGGTTGTTGAATAATGCAAATCCTAAATACATATAAATTACGGAAATTGATGACAGAGATAATACTGTCAAAATCCCCGAACCAGGTAAGTGAAAAAATTTCATTACTAATGCAAAAACTGCAAGTCCTATTAATATCAATTCTGTCTTTTTCATATTTTTTTTATAATTACGGGTAAACGTCCTATGGTCGAGTAGGAAGGAGGAATTTCACCTCCCCCCTCTCACAGAACCGTACGTGACAGTCTCCCGTCATACGGCTCTTGTTATACAAA
>CAYPTK010000031.1:0-4502 GCA_964413555.1 uncultured Bacteroidales bacterium
AATTTGTCAAAAGAGTATAAGCAGATTAGCAAAGCATATCCGCAAAATCATAAACGAAATATCAAAAAAGCGGAAAAACAGGGAATTACTGTTATAAATAATATGGATACTTCATTTGTAATACAATTCAAGAAGCAAAATAATGTGAACCGGTTAAAAAATACCCAGTTTAATATTTTAAAACAATTAGTTTCTTATTCGAAAAAAGAGGGCACAGAAAAAACGTATATTACTGTTAATCAGTCTGGTAAGGTATTATCAGAGGGTGTATTCTTATTCAATAACCGAAGAGTATTTTATATTATAGCTTCTTCAAACCAAGAAGGAAAAAGTAGTGGAGCAGCCTTTTTTTTATTAGACCGTTTTATTAAAGATCATGCAGGCCAAGCATTGGTGTTGGATTTTGAAGGTTCCGAAATTCCCGGGATTGCCAGGTTTTTTGATGGATTTGGGGGAATTCCTGAGAAATATTCAAGGCTAACCATTAATAACCTGCCATCACTTGTAAAACATATAAAAAAATAATTTACTGTATGTTGTATAAAATATTGTCAAATTTAACAGGACAACGACTGATATTTCCCTTTTATCATACAGTATCTGATATTACTTTACCCTATGCAAAACAACTTTTTTATATCCGTACCATCAAACAATTCCGGAAAGAACTTGATTTTTTATTAATGCATTATGAACCTGTAGACTGGAAAACAGTTAAGGAAGTGATAAGAAATCAGGGGCAATTCAAAAAAAATAGTTTCTTACTGACATTTGACGATGGAATGAAAGAAATCTATACTATCATTGCTCCTATTCTGAAAGAAAAAGGAGTCCCCTCTGTTTTTTTTGTAAATCCACGTTTTGTTGATAATAAGGATATGTTTTACCGGTTCAAAATAAGTTATATATTGACACATATCTTAGAAAAGAAAACCAGTCAATACCAATTGGGAAAAATACAAACGATTCTTGGCTTTAATAAAAAAATCAGAGTACATTTAATGGAATTAGAATTTAATGAAAAAGATAAGATTGGACAGGTAGCTGATGTTTTGGAAATAGATTTCAATGAATTGCTTGATCAATTTCAACCATATCTTACAACTCCCCAGATCAGAAGCCTGATAGAACAAGGGTTTAACATTGGTGCACATAGTTTGGATCATCCTTTGTATAGTGAGGTGTCATATGAAGAACAGGTTAAACAAACTTATGAAAGTGTTAAATGGGTTGAAAAACATTTTCATCTGGATTATAAATTGTTTTCATTCCCATTTGCTGATCATTTTTTACAAAAGCATTTATTTGATAGTATTTATAAAGAAACTGGTTTGGATATGTCATTTGGCACGTCAGGATTAAAGAATGACATAATTCCTTTTCATTTTCAAAGGATTGCATTAGAAAATTCATGCTGGTCAGCTCAACAGATTATTATGTGCCAGTATTTAAGATATATGGTAAAATCTTTTATGAACCGCAATACATTGAGTCGAAAATCAGAATAAGTCATATTGATTTTTAAAAATAGTTCCAAAACGTTCTTTAAGCTGGTTTAAGTCTTCGGAAAAGTATTCTTGAATTTTTTCTTTTTCCTTTGGGGGTATTGTTAAATTTTGGTTGTTGTTTTGTTTGATATTTAAACGTTTTAATTTTTCAATAAAGCCTGAATTGATGATCTTGTGTTTTAGCCAGCCTGGGAAAAGACAACGGATCAATTTCCTGGCCACATGATCTCTGTTTGCAAGTATATTTTGAAACCGGACCGATTTTGTTTCAATTGATTGGTTGTGCTTTTTAAATTGAATGGTTTCTTTAGGAGGAGAAATGTTTAAAAAGTCATAAATTTTATGCATTGCCTTTAGTGGATAACTGTTCAATTCTTCTGTTGTTAAGACTAAAAACTGCGATGCAGGAAAATAAGATGTCCAGTAAGACAGATGTTTAGAATATAATCCGGAATAAAAATGGCCAAGGTTGTTTTGTTGTATAATATTTGCACCCCTGATGTTTTTGGACTCATTTAGAAAAGCATTGTACAAAGAGTTTTTAGGCGACTCATATCCGTGGGAAAGGGCGTATTTAAAGGAAGAGATTGCACGGTCCAGTGGCTCTCTTAAAATAGCAATGAATTTCATTAAGGGATTGTAATGGTGTATTCTTTGAGGTGCTTCTTTGCTAATTAAAAGATAAGTATCGGCAGATGCAATGATTTGATCGTTTCCCGGAGGATGAAAAAAACTGTGATAATATTTTTCACCTCGGTTATATAAATCTTCAATTGAAAAATAATGTAATTCTTTTAACCCGGGAAAATATATTTGCGGATGGTCTTTTAAATGATGGTATAAAGATGTAGTGCCAGAACGTCCTGCACCAATTATCAAAAAATTTACTTTCACGAATTTTGTATTTTGATTTTGAAAAAAATACCCGAAATCATCAAAACACTGAAATGAGATAACATCACAAAAATAATATGATTTATTTTGTTTTTACAATCAAATCACGTATATCGACATCCAATGCTTCTGCTATTCGCGAAAGGGATTCCAAAGACGGCTGCATGTCATTGGTACACCATCTCGAAACAGTTGTTCTGTTTTTCCCGGTTTTTTCAGCCAGCCATTTATTGGTTCTGTCTTTTTCTGCCAGCACGACCCGAATCCTGTTCAATTGCTTTTTAGACATTTTTAATATCGTTTTCTGTTAATAAATTCACGTTTTTGGTAAAAATAATTGTTTTGTTTTTTTTGGTGTTATGTTATTTTATGTTATATTTGTATCGTATTACGAAAATAATGAATCGTAAAAAGTTTATTTGGTGTAGAATAATGTCAATTTTTTTAATTTTTAAAAAATACGTGGATGGATTTTATTCGTGATGTAAATTATAAAAATGATGTACATGAACAATTTGAGGCACGTCTAAAAAAGTTAGCGAACATGATGAACATGCGCTCAACGGGAGGGAAGACATAAACAGGATACTGAATTAAGGAACCAAAATTGATAAACAGATGAACCCACGGGCATTACCAATGAAACCCTCTAAACAGTTCTTCCAACGATATGTGAAGGCCCTGGCAAATTTTAGAAAGGTAAAACGAGGAAGGATTGAATTTCCCAGATTCGAGTTTATGAATATTGGGTTTATCCATATAACAACGCCGGGCCAGTTCGGCTGCAGTAATCCCTGCTTTTTCACGTTTTTTCCTGATATGCAGTCCTATTTTCTTTTGAAATTCAAGCTTTCTTGTCTTGTTAAGTTCTTTTTCCATTGTTATTCCTTAGAATAGCCAAAATGTACTATTTTTATAAAATATTGGTTATCTTACAGGATAACTATTGGAGTTTTTTTTAATTTTGTTTATTATAAATTCACGTTAAATAAAATGATGTACGACGGAATATTTGAAAACAAAACCATCTTAATTGTAGAAGATCGTGTTCCATGCTTCTTGCTGTTAAAAGAATTATTGGTGCCCACGGGAGCTCAAATATATTATGCCGGGGATGGTTACAGTGCAGTTAAATTGTGCAAGGCAAATACGAGTATCGATGCAGTATTAATGGATATTAAATTACCCGGTATTAATGGCCTCGTTGCAACAAAAATGATCAAATCCATTCGAAAAAATTTACCTGTTATTGCCATCAGTGCTGCTGTTTTTGAAAAAGAGAAAAAAAATTGTTATCATGCCGGATGCGATGATTTTATTGAAAAACCCGTTCACCTCAAAACATTGTATAGCGTTTTATGCAAATGGTTGTACCCCGGGGCCTGATAATACACGCGTGTTTTTGTATTTGCATGAATTAAAGCTCGTTGAGTCATCGTCTGATGAATGGCATGGAGATATAATCTGAAAATATAAACTTTTTTTCAGAAAAAAATTTTATATTTAACTTTTATTAATCTGTTAACTTTTAAATATTACGCGTATGAATAAGCTTATTACCTCCGTATTTACCATTGTTGCATTTTTTTATGCAAATAACCATGCTTTTGGAGATATTCAAAAAGGATGGGAGAAATTTTTTAAAAATCAATACAAAGAAGCCGGGCAAGAATTTAAACGCGCTCGGTCCTCTGATCCTGAAGCCTATTTAGGACTTGCTTTTATAAATTGGCAGAGGTACAATGATGAAGAGGCTTTCGAGAACATAGTTTCCTATTACGAGGAAACACGAGCTCCTTTGCCATATCTTTATGCACTTTGGCTCACCCCTTGTGTCATGGAAAATTATGATAAAAAGAGTGATGACCAGGTAGATTTTATTGAAGACCTTCTTGAAAATCCGCGGCTGGATGCCACGTTTGAAGCCATGTTATATTCCACGCTTGGGCATCATTATCAAAATGTTGGAGACTATAAAGATGCCAGGGAATATTATGAACTTATAAATGCTATTGACCAATGGCAAATCACTGGCCGGTTTGAAAATATTTCACGATCAGGGTACAATAAAGATTATGATCCCATAACACGGCCTAAACC
>CAYPTK010000031.1:4512-7760 GCA_964413555.1 uncultured Bacteroidales bacterium
GCCTAAACCTGATGCAGTATTTACAAACAAAACAGGAGCCCCTGTAAAGTGGTTCGAGATTCCTGAATTTCCCCTTGAATCCTGGGTTTTTATGAATTACTTTGATTATATTCATAATACAATTTATTTTTTACAATCGTATGTGAATTCACCCAAAACACAGGAACTTCAGTTACGAGTGGGGGTGTCCGGGTCTGTTAAAGCATGGGTCAATGATAAACTCATGTTTGAAGAGCCGGAAGAACGGAATAATGGGCATGATACCTATGTATTTACAATAAAATTAAATAAAGGATACAACAGGATACTTTTCCAGATTGGTGCAAGTGAAATAGATCATTTAAATATTTCTGCCAGGTTTACTGATAAACAGGGTAAACCTGTAGAAGGGCTTACATTTGAACCCACGTACCACCCGTATACAAAAGAAAAGGAATTTGAATCACGAGTGATACCAAATCAATATATTCAGTATTTTGAAGAAAAAATCAATACAGATAAAGATAAGTTGCTTAATTATATTCTTTTATCAGAAATATACAGCCGGATGGATATGGTTGAAAAAGCACTTGAATTACTATTAAAAGCGAAAGAACGTGCACCTGACAGTTATTTTGTCAGAACCCGTTTACTCGAAATATATTTTCAACGTGAAAATCGGACAAATACAGCTGAAACAATTGAATGGCTGAGAAACCATGATGCTGAAAACGTCTATTCGTTACAATACATGTTTAATGAAGCAATGCAGAACGAAGATTATGAGAAAGCAGAATCATACATTAATAAAATGGATTCTATTTATGGGAAGAATGAAATTTACTATAAATCATATATAGAATATACAAGCGAACGAGATGAAACCAAAAAATTAATTGAAGCCATTAATGATGCATATGATAAATACCCGGACAATGAAACATTTGTTTATTTTAAATATTATATAAAAAAAGAAGTTTATAAAAGCCTGACCGGGGCAGCTTCAATAGTCAAAAAATATTTACGGGATAATAATTCCGCGGCTATGCAAAAATTATATGCTTCCATTTATTTCGAACAGGGAAACACGTTCAAGGGTATGAAAATTCTTAAAGAACTGGCTGAAAATGAGCCAGCCACGGATAGTTATTGGGAGCTAGTCTCCGACCAGTATTACGAACTCCAGTATTATGATGATGCAGCAGAATACATGAAAAAATGTATAAATATGGCTCCTTATTTTGCCCCTTATAAAACTGACATGGGAAATATATATGAACAACAAATGGAGAAAGATAAAGCCATAGAAATGTATAAAAAATGTATTGAATATGCCCCGACATTTTATGCCACCAGGAAGAAACTGCAGGAACTGGAAGACAGGAAATACATATTTGAATATTTTGAAGAAGATGATGTATATGAAGTTTATGAGAACGCTCCCGGGGCAGATGAATATCCTGAAGATAACAGCGTGATCTTGTTACGCGACGTGCAATTAGCAGTTTACCCGGAAGGTGGTTCTGAAGAAAAAAATATCATTGTCATTAAAGTGTTTGATAATGCAGGTGTAGATAAATGGAAAGAATATTATATTGCACACAACCACAATACTCAGGAACTCTTGATAGAAAAAGCAGAAGTATTAAAAGCAAACGGGAATAAAATACCTGCTGAAGTCAATGGTGCGCATATTGTTTTTACCAACCTGGCTGAAGGTGACGCGATCCATCTGAATTATAAGAAGAAAAATTATTACGGGGGTAAATTATCAAAACATTTTTGGGATAAGCATTATATGCAGCTTTTTTATCCCGTGTTAAAAGACCGGTATAGCCTGATTGTCCCGAAAGATAAAAAATTCAGTTATAAAATGATGAACAATGATACATTAAAACCGGAAATAAAAGAACTGGAACATGACAATGTCAGGTATACCTGGGAACTGGAAAACATCGAAAGTGTTAAATCCGAAAGTTATACACCAGCTCTTACAGAATATGGTGACGTTCTTTTTATCTCGTCATTGCCTGACTGGAATTTTGTTGCATCCTGGTATAATGACCTTACAGCAGGAAAAGTGAAAATGGAATTTGAAGCCAGGCAATTGCTTAAAGAGTTGTTCCCAGAAGGAATAGAGTTATCAGATAAAGAAAAAGTAATAAAAATATACAATTACATTGTCAATAATATACGCTATAGCTCCATTTCATTCCGGCAAAGCTCTTACGTTCCACAGGATCCCACGAAAACGCTGAATACCCGGCTTGGAGATTGCAAAGATTTATCATTGCTGTTTGTAACACTCTGTCGCGAAATCGGGTTGGAAGCAGAACTTGTTTTAAATAATACAAGGAATAATGGGAAAAATGACATGCCACTTCCATCTATTAGTTTTAACCACTGTATCGCGAAGGTAACAATTGACGAGGAAGATTATTTTGTTGAACTGACATCAGACAAACTGCCATTCGGTGCATTAACAGGCAGTCTTTTCGAGTCATTTATCCTGGTCATTAACGAGCACAACGATGCACCCCGGTATTTAAATCCCGAAAGCCGGAAATTAAACACGATCAACAGGGATATTACCGTGCATTTTGAAAATGGACAAATGGTTGTGAAGCGCGAAAACTATAAAACCGGGAAATATGCCGAAAGCATCCGGAATAGTTATCGAGATTTAGGCGAAAACAGGAGGGAAAAAGAAATGACGGAAGCCATTAGTGATGATTTTGAAAATTATCTTACCATTGATCATCTTGAATTCAGAAACCTGGATACAATAACAGATACTGTTTTTTATGATTATTCTTTTAAAGTAAATAACCCTTACAATAAAGTTGGTAGTTTGTATTTATTTAAATTGCCCTGGGCCAATGAATTTGAACAATTGGATTTTCTCTCCAATTCTGAACGTAAATATCCAATATTAATATGGAAATTTGATGAAATTAACCGTACCACTGAAAATATGGTGGTTACCATTCCGGCTGACAAAAAGCTATTTGAAGTGCCAGAATCTCAGACAATTGACTCTAAGTATGCAACTTATACCATCGAGTTCAACAAAAAAGGAAATAAATTGTTCATCGAGAAAAAAGTAAAATACAAAACAGGATACATCCCTGTTGATGAATACGAAGATTTCAGGTTATTTTATCAAAAAGTATTAGATTCTGATAATCAGCAAATTGCATTTAAGGAATTATAAATAAAAACACATAATGCCATCGTGCGTATGTAGAGACGTGCGGCCATCGTATGTT
>CAYPTK010000031.1:7770-17752 GCA_964413555.1 uncultured Bacteroidales bacterium
CATGATGGCTGTTGCATGAAGAGGCGTGCGGCCGCGCGCCTCTTCATGCAACACATAATAACGTTACATGCAGAAATTTAAAATAGAGGAAATGATTTTTGAATAATTATTAAAAAATCATTAATTTAGGCATTTTATTTAAACCAATTCTTATAAAATTCGTATTGTATTTTAAACAAGTAATTTTCAATAATTAAAATACGAAACAAGATTAATATGCCTGAATTTTTTAAAAAAGTATTTTATCTTTTACTTTTAGTATTTTTTAATCTTTCCCTTATACATGCCCAGTATACATTTCAAAAAATCATCGGAGATGTAGAGGATGAAATAGGAACAGCGATCATCGAATTGGATACAGCCTATGTTATAGGAGGGTATGCTTTTAAATCCGGGCGAATGGATGATATCGTGCTTTCCATGATATTAAAAGATAACGTTACAATGCCGAATGCAACAGTCGCTTTTTATGGATTTAATACAGTTGGTTTTTCTACTTCAATGGATGATCATTTGTGGGATATGCATTATTCAAAAGCTACCGGCAAAGTGATTTTATTGGGTGATGTGTCAAGTACAGCAGCATTAACCAATCAGGATATAGGGATAAGTAAAATGGATATAGATTACGGCAATTATTCGGTTGACTGGAGTAATCGGTATGGTGAAGATGGGGCAGGTTCAGCTGTAAATGAGATAGGCCGCTCTGTTGTACAAACGTCCATTAATGAAATTGTCATTACAGGAATACGAAAGGATGTAGGATCATCAGACACAACCGGGTTCATCAAATTGATTAATCCGGACGGAAGCATAAACGATTCAAGAAATTTTGATATATCCGGAGGTTCAGCCGGATCATGTGTTATCGAAGACAATGCAGGAAATTTTGTGGTGACAGGATATGGACATTTCGGCAATAATTTGAATAAACGCGAACTGATTGTAATGAAATTTGAGCCTGACCTGGATTATATTAATGGTATTTATTACAGTAAGGCAGGGGTTGATATGGGAACCCGCGTTATCAATACGTTTGACGGTGGTTATTTGGTAGTTGGTACAACTACAGTAAGCACACGAGGAAAAGATATATTAGTCCTGAAATTAAATTCCGGCCTTGTAGAAGAATGGGCTGGCATATACGGGGGAGCTAATAAAGATTATGCCACGGATGTAGTGCAAACATGTGATTCGGGGTATGCAATATGCGGTGTTTCATCTGACCCCGGAAACGTATCGGAAGTTAAAGGCAATTCCGATGGTTTTTTAATGAAAATCAATAACAAAGGAAATATCCAGTGGTCAAGGGTATATGGATATGACGGAACAGATGGTTTTAGAGCCATGAAAAGAACAAGTGATGGCGGATATATCATGACCGGATATGCAGAGAATGCCAGCAGTGGATTTGGGAAACACGATATTTACGTGGTTAAAACCAATGCAAACGGAATGTTGAATGATGCTTGCCCGGCCATTGACACCATTTCATTCGTATCCAGTATTTCCAACTCCCCTCCTGTGAACAACCTGGCTGATAATTCAAACAGTGGAAATTATCCCCTTACTGCTGCCACCATGATACCAGATACCCTTTTAGGATTTACCAATAACATTGAATGCACAGATACCATAGGTGTTTTGAATATCAATGCAGGAAAAAATGATACGGTATGTAAAGGAAACAGTTTTATATTAAATGAAGGCGAACGTACGATCAGCGGAGGGCACCGGCCTTATAAGATCAATTGGAGCCCGGGTACTTTATTAGACGACTCTACCATTGCTCATCCTGTTGCTACACTTGATACCACAACCCTTTTTATCCTTGAAGTAAGAGACGGCAATTGCCAGGTTTTATACGATTCTGTCCGTTATTTTGTAGGAACTGCCTCAGCTGATTGGAGTGGGCTCGATACAACTTATTGTTCTGCTGATATGCTGGACATTTTAACCCCTGTTGATACCGGCGGTATGTTCATAGGGCCAGGCGTGCATTACAACGGCAGTTTTTGGTATTTCCGCCCCAGCGACCCCGAACCCGGTATGTTACACCGTGTAGGATATATTGATAAATTCAGTTGTGATACGGTATGGAAAGAAACGTTTATCAAGGAAGCGCCTTGTGTATCGGATGTTGTTACGGATAGTACAGCCGGATCAGTGGTTGAGCCCCAGGGGATATTTACAGATTGTAGCGGGCAAATATATTTAACTGATAAAAATATTATTGTTCGTATAGATACTTTTGGCCATGCAAATATTATGGTTGGAGATTCTACAAGGAGTGAATATAAAGATGGACATATTGATAGTGCTTTATTGAATAGTCCAATAGGAATAGCAGTTGCTTCTACAGGAGAGGTGTATTTTGCTGATAATGAAAACCATGCAATCCGTATGATTCGCGATGATACAGTAAAAACAATAGCAGGTGATCCGCCACCTGTAGCTACTGCCGGGAGTGTATTTGACACCATAGGGAAAGATGCCAGATTTAATTTGCCCTTTGGACTAACACTTGGCCCCAATGAACAATATCTGTATGTTTCTGAATCAAATTCAATCAGCAATAATGAGATATTAAGAATAGACCTTGCATCAGGAGATTATTATGTTAAAAAAATAGCAGGAGGTGGGGCCTTAGATGTTAATCAGCCCCGACTCGGTACAGAAGCAAAGTTATATGAAATGGGGCATTTGACTGCTGATGCTGATGATTTATACATAACCGACTATGAAAAAGCAGTTATTTACAGGTATAACTTTAATTCTGATTCAATCTATTTATTCGCGGGAGATTATGGGAATAATTCTATGCTAATTAATGGACATCGCACAAATGAAGCTGTACTAATGGAGCCTGTAGGATTAAGTATGAATTGTTCTGGTGAATTATATTTTGCTGACAGGTTTCCATCCAGAATTAGAAAAATAAATAATGATACAGTTTTCCCATATTTTGATAATTCATATGGATTAAATAAACCTAGCGATGTCTCAGTTTTTGTAAAAGGTTTTCTTGATGTTGCGAATACAAAAGGGAAAAATATTTTACGTTTAACCATAAGTGATTGGAGGGTAGGTCCATGGATCGGACTTGATACATCTGATTATACCTATTGCCTCGGAGAATCCCAGGATACACTGAGGCCAATTTATCCCTGTGGCACCTATTCCGGGCCAGGCATTAGCTATGACACGGCTCTCGGAAAATATATTTTTGACCCACCTGATACAATAGGAATATATACAATAACATACACCTATCAGGTGAGTTATTGCACAGAAGAGATGTCACAGGATTTTCGCGTGGTAGCAAACCCGACACTTGATATACCTCCTGCAGCTATTTGTTCCGGCGACTCGGCAATCCTTGATGCACAACCTCAATTTATTGAATACCTGTGGAGCAACGGGGAAATAACCCAAACCATACAGGTAGGAGATACCGGGAATTATCATGTGACGGTGCACGATGCCAATCATTGTTCAGTTACCGATACCACGCGTGTAACCGAACGTGTGTCGCCCATTGCCGAAGCAGGAGCGTCACAAACGGTATGCCAGGGTGATTCGGTACAGATTGGAGGTTCCCCCGCGGGCACCGGTGGTACAGCGCCTTTACAGTTTTCATGGTCACCTTCCGTTTTATTAGGCGACTCTACCCTCGCGAACCCTTATGCAACTCCTCTTGCTCCTTCTACATTATATGTATTAACTGTTACGGATGCATTCAACTGCCAGGATGTTGACAGTGTTACCATGAATGCCAACCCCTTGCCAATAGCTGATGCAGGTGCCAATGATACCATCTGCAATGGGCAATCCTCAACACTTGATGCAACCGGGAGCACGGGGACAGGTTCACTCACGTATAGCTGGAATAATGGATTAGGACTGGGGAGTGTTAAAAATGTTTCTCCAAATTCTACTACATCTTACATCCTCACTGTAACAGATGGTATTGGGTGCAGTGATATAGATACAGTAACTGTTGTTGTGAATCCCTCCATTACTGCTGATGCAGGAATGGATGCTGCCATTTGCGAACAGGATACCATTCAACTCGGTGGTTCTCCCCCTGCAACAGGAGGAACCGGGGCTTATTCTTTTTCATGGACCCCGGCGGCAAGCCTCGATAATTCATCTGCCCCGTTTCCTAAAGCATTCCCGGCATCTACCACTACCTACCAATTGATCGCGTCTGATGGTGTCGGGTGTGCAGATACGTCTACTGTTACAATTAGTGTGTCAAACCTTACTGTAGATGCAGGTGTGCCTGATACTCTTTGCATGGGAGATACGATACAGCTCAATGGCATGGCTTCCAATGGAATAACACCATATGAATTTTCATGGATACCGGCTGGCATTGTCAGCGATACTGCCATAGACACGCCATATGCTTTCCCTGTATCTGATACAACATTCTATTTGAACGTGACAGACAATATAGGTTGTACAGCATTGGATTCAGTCAACATGTTCGTCAATCCAATACCGGTAGCTGTTGCAGGCCCGGATACAAGCATTTGTGGAGGAGAAAGTGTTACTTTAACAGCCAGTGGCGGTGTCAATTACTCGTGGTCTCCAACCTCCGGTTTAAGTGATCCGAATATCGCGAACCCTGTTGCAACACCTTCCGATACAACTATTTATACAGTAACAGTAACAGACAACGCGGGGTGTAGCGATCGTGCCAGTGTAAGCATTCATGTGAATAATGTTTCGGTTTCTTTGTCGCCTTCGCCAGACACCATGATATGCGAGGGTGATAGCATTCAATTAACAGCACAAGGCGGGGTAAGTTATGCATGGTCACCTGCCGGTGGCTTAAGCAATACTGCAATAGCCAACCCGTTTGCCAAGCCATCAATGAGTACAACATATACTGTAACTGTAACAGATGCTATCAATTGTACAGGTTCAGACACGGTTAGAATTATTGTAAGCCGGAATTTAACTGCTGACGCGGGAACGGGAGACACGATATGTCAAGGCTCATCACTTAATATTGGCGGAAGCCCCCCGGCAACCGGGGGAATATCTCCATACACGTATCTATGGAGCCCACCGGGTAGTCTCGATGACCCACTATCCGGAAATCCTGTTGCTTCACCCATGGGACTTACCCATTATGTTGTAACCGTCACCGATTTGGCAGGATGTGAAAATTATGACACCGTTTCGGTTGGTATTTATTCATTGCCCGCGGCCGATGCCGGCCCGAATGATAGCATTTGTTATTTTGATTCGGTTCGGATAGGTGGTTCTCCAACTGCCAGTGGGACAATCGCCCCGTATACATATGAATGGGCCCCGTTAAATGGATTGGTCAATAATGATTCTGCCAACCCGGTCGCTAAACCGGTTAACTTCACTGATTCAGTCATTAATATACAGTACACGGTAACAGTAACAGATGGCCATGGATGCCGGCAAACCGACAATATGAGGTTAACAGCTTTGCCTAAACAACGGGTGATGTTCACGTATGATTCTGTTTGCAGGGGAGAAAGCATTCAACTAAGCGCTATTGGAGGGACAGATTACACATGGATGCCCGCGGCCGGGCTCAATGATCCAAATATTAGTGATCCCGTGGCTACTCCGGATACACTGACACGTTATGTAGTTACCATTAACAGCCCTTATTGTGGTGCTCAAAGAGATACTACAACCATAAAAGTGAATCCATTGCCTGTAGTAGTAGCAGGGCCTGATACCTCTGTTTTCTGGGGAGAAGAAGTTCAACTTTTTGCTACTGGAGGTGTTTTATATGAATGGAGCCCAAAAGATGACATCATCACCCCGGATACCATTGCCAATCCAATCATCAAGCCTCTTGACTCAACTATTTACATTGTTACCGTGACCAATATTTATGGCTGTACTGCACGGGGAAATGTCGAGATCAGCGCCAAAAAAGGACTGGATATTTATGTGCCGTCTGCTTTTGCTCCTAATGGGAATGTCATGGAAAATAGGGAACTATGCGTAAAAGAAGTAGGCATTGCAGAAATAGACCTGAAAATATACAACCGGTGGGGCCAGTTGGTTTTTCATTCTACAGAGATGGATAATTGTTGGGATGGAACTTACAAAGGAGAAAAACAACAGGTGCAAACCTTTGGTTATATATTGAAAGTAGTGGATTACGAGGGTGATCAGTACACGAGAAAAGGAACAATAACTATTATCAAGTAATAAACAGATGAATAAAAAAATACCATTCCAGATCTTCGCGGAATTCAACGCTAAAAAACCATTAATATGTATAGTCATATTGATTTATAGTGTGATCCGGATGGTTGGACAAGATTATTATTTTTCACAATTCTATGCTTCGCCCCTGAATCTTAATCCTGCACTGACCGGTGTTTCCGCCGGGGATATCAGGGTCGCGTTGAACTATCGCGACCAGAGCCAGAATTTGATTCCTTACAAAACATATGGCGGTTCATTTGATATGAAATTGTTCAGGGGAAAATTAGACAAAGATATTGCTTCATTGGGAGTGGTTGCCATAAAGGATGAACTGGCCAATAACGCGGTGAGCTCACTTTATATGATGGCATCCGGGTCTTATCATATAGCACTCAATAACAAGCAAACGCATTATTTATCATTTGGATTTCAGGGTGGGATATTGCAACATCAATTAAACATGAATGAATTTTCGTTTCCTAACCAATGGACTATATCTACATTTTATGACCCCTCTATTCCTCATGGTTTAGATGTAACAACAGAGCAAACACTTGTATATGATTTAAATGCCGGGTTGTTCTGGTATCATTTTATCAAGAATAATTCAACGGTTTTTTTGGGTGCAGCAGTATTTCATGTATTGGAACCCGAGATGTCGTTTTTAAGTACCCGGGATAATATGGCCAGGAGATACCTTGTTCATGCAGGTAGAAGACTCCCTTTGTCTGAAGTCATCAGCTTAATACCTAACGTGATGTTCATGCAGCAAAGTGGAGCCAGAATGATAGCCGGCGGGTCAACGATGGAATACGCGTTCCCGGATAGTCATTTTGCCCTGGGGTTTGGATTATGGTACCGGTATTACAATAATTCTATTATCACCAACCTGGATTTTCAATTTAAAAATTTTAAATTTGGTGTAAGCTATGATGTGTATTCAAGTATTCAGTCTTTAAGTGAAACCAGTGGTGGGCTCGAATTTTCTATCATTTATTCGCCTGTCATGAAAAATATTATACAATTAGAAGGAAATCCGGGAACAAGTTTTTAATTTTATGCAAAATATATCAATGCATGATTTTTAGTAAGAAGTTTTTTATTGTATGGATCCTTTTTTACAGTACCTTTATATATACATATAATCAAGACGTAATAAGGCACCGGTCATCATTAGATTATTACGAGATCGCTGAAAATCTTTTTCAGAAAAAGAAATTTTTTGAAGCGATCCGCTATTATAATAAGGCACTTGATGAAAAGCGATCATACCGTAAAAATCATGAACTGTTGTATCACCTGGCGGAATCGTACAGGCAAAGCCGCTTATATGAGAAAGCTGAAAAATATTATGATGAAGTTGTTGAACAGGCATTGAATAAATTTCCCTTGTCATTGTACTGGCTTGCTGAAATGCAAATGAGGCTCGAAAAATATGATGAGGCCCGTGCTAATTTCGACAAATTCCTTAGCCGGAGGACACGTGTTGATCGTGAATACAAAGAAAAGGCCCGTGATCATGTAAAAAATTGCCAAAAAGCAGCAAAAATCTTGCAAGAACCTGTAACTGACCAGGTGATCGCTTTAGGGAAAAATGTTAATAAATCCCTCTCGAATTATGCAGCATTCGTTAGAAATGACACTATTTGGTTTATCGGGACAGTTCCTGTTACCAGGAAGGTTAAAAAGGTGAATTTTGAAAATGTAAAAGCAAAATATGATACCTTTTATGTTAACAGGTTATTTATTTCCCGTTATAAACCAGACGAAGACATTTGGAGCGAACGAACTCCCGTGGAGATGAAGCTGCCTGATTATTTCATACATATGGTTTCCCCTGCTTTTGATCCGGATGGCAATACATTGTATTTTTCACTTTGCTCCAATGAAAACGGGGAAGAAGCATGCCATATATATAAAAGTGATTTCTCACGGGGAACATTTAGTAACCCTCAAAAATTAGATGAACCTGTAAACCTGGAAGGAAATTCTTCAAAACACCCGTTTATTGCATATTTGGGAAGCGGCAAGGTCATGTTTTTTGTCTCGGATCGCCAATCCAATGCAGATGATTATAACATTTATTACACGATCGTGAAAGAAGACGGTACATTTGGAAAGGCTGTAGGCCTGGGCGATGATATAAATACCCCATACGATGAATATGCCCCTTTTTATGATAATACGAACGGATTTTTTTATTTCAGTTCCCGGGGACACGTGAACCTGGGAGGTTTTGATATTTTCAGAGCCAAGGGGAGCCCTTATTCAGGCTGGGAACAGGTTAAAAACATTGGCCATCCTGCTAATACAGCGGCAGATGATTATTATTACATTCATTACATGAAAAATAAAAATGCCTATCGTGCATTTATCTCTTCAAACCGGAAGAACATGCAAACATTAGATAAATCAACATGTTGTGATAAAATTTACCAGTTTGATTATTCAATAAAGAAAAAAAAGAAACGGTTTACACTGAAGTATGCCATTTATGACCAGGACAAAGCGCCTCTGAAATCTTCATTTGTCGAGATTTATCAGAAACGTGATAATGAAAATGTAATGGTGGAAAATACCGGGAATAGTCATATCTTTTCGACCAGCCCGTGTTATGATACAATGTATTATGCTTTAATATATAAAGAGGATTATGATACTGTAAAACACCAGATCATTCCACCCGAAAATGATACAATCATTTTTAAAAACATATTCTTGAATAAAATTCAAAAACCGGTTGATATCACTGCTGAAAAAGTCGAAGAAGAACCCAACGATGAAGTGATTGAGAAAACGGGAAAAACAGACGAGACAGAAGAACAGAAGCCACCACCACCACCACCTCCTCCTCCAAAAAAAGAAGATTTGGAATTGCCAACCATTCATTACCCGTTCAATGTTGTTAAATTGACCCCCAAGGCTCGTTATCAATTGGATGAGCTTGCAAATCAACTTAAAACATCATATACAGGTATCAATATAGTCATAGCTTCGCACACGGATAATGTAGATACCAGGGAGTATAATATGAAATTATCCAAACGCCGGACGTTGACTGTAATGAACTATTTAATGAGCAAGGGAATAGAATCTACGAGACTCACCGGTCAATGGTATGGAGAAGAACACCCCATTGCACCTAATCAGTTTGAAGACGGCCGGGATAATCCGCGGGGCAGG
This sequence comes from uncultured Bacteroidales bacterium, assembly GCA_964413555.1. GTDB lineage: Bacteria > Bacteroidota > Bacteroidia > Bacteroidales > JBBRXJ01 > CAYMKE01. The sequence goes on from CAYPTK010000031.1 coordinate 17,167, forward strand.
TGGATCAACAGGAGAACTATTTTTTCTCCTGTTGAAAAAGGTTCAAATGTTGAGCAGGGACAGATGGCAACCATAGATAAAGATTCATACCAACCCAAAGGGGTCCGGAATATGGGTAGTGATTTGGATGAAATGACGTTCAAAATGGTGGCCAGGAAATATGGAGAAGAGAAAAAAGATGGCCTTGTATTTAAAATTCAAATTGGCGCCTACAGGAATCCGAAGAAATACATGACATATAAAATGAAAATGTATGCCGAGTTACAGGAAAAAATCCCGTACCTTATTCAGCGTGAAGTAGAAGGAGGCTTGTCAAAATTTCTTGCCGGGAAAGCATTCTCATTGAATAAAGCGGTAGAATTAAGAGATGAAATACGGGATGCAGGGATCAAAAATGCCTTTATCGTGGCCTATTACAATAGAGAACGGATCAATATCGTGGATGTAATTGAAATCCTGCAGGAAGAAGAACAGGATGTTGTTGAAGAAACACCCGAAATTATGCAGGATACAGTACCGGCTCAATGATAGGGATTAACCCGGAACATTCATACCATTAGCTTTGTGCAGATGCAAGGCGCCTAAG
>CAYPTK010000032.1:0-17661 GCA_964413555.1 uncultured Bacteroidales bacterium
GGCTTGCACGGCATACAATTCCCCTTCGGGCATTAAACAAACATCCGGAATACTGTCCTGCCAGGCCAATAATGCATTGCGCAATTCCTCAAGTTTAGCAGCATGTTTTGGTTGGTTAGCAAGGTTCACAACCTCGTCAGGATCCGTTTGGGTATCATATAATTCCTCCACGGGTTTACCCGTTAAAAACCAATCGTGTGCAAAACCGCTTAATTCGTCTTGTTTTTGCAGCCGGTATATTTCTTTCATCATGCGCATATTAAAACGGTATTGTAAATGCTTAAACCCGGGGAATTCCGGGTAATAATTCCTGACATACCTATAACGTCCATCGGTAACCGAACGTATCAGGTCATTCGATTCGTCCATCCGGTTGGCAGCGCCAAAGCTGTATTCCCGGGGTTCCTCTTTTTCTTTCCCTGCAATAGCCTTCCCGTGCATTTGCGGTGGCTTGGGCAAACCAATTAACGAGAGCATGGTTGGGCCTAAATCCATTAGACTCACGAGTTCATTGTTGCGAGTACCGGCAAGAATTTCACGTGGGAACCGGATAATAAATGGAACTTTCAAACCCGTATTTGTTGCCTCTCTTTTTTGCCTGGGAAGCATCCCACCGTGGTCGCTCCAAAATACCACGATGGTACTATCCAGGATGCCCTGATTTTCCAGCATTTTCAATTTCTGCCCCACGTACAAATCCATTAGTTCAATGTTGGCGTATTTACGGGCCACATCTTTTTTAACAACTGCATCATTCTGCGGAAAATATTTTGGCACGGGAACAGAATCCGGCTCTATAGTTAAATGTTCCCACGCGTTGCACCATACTTGGGATTCGTGACTGGCCATAATATTGTAAACGGCAAAAAACGGCTGGTTTTTATCCTTCCGGTGATGATAATGCGCGGTAAACCCCGATTCGTCCCAGGCTTCATCGGGGGTAGTAAAGTTATAATCTTCTTTGGGATTGTTGGTACAGTAATACCCGGCCTCCCGCATGTAAGTTGTAAAAGTCCTTGTTTTTTCAGGAATGTCGATGCCATACGTGCGCATATTGGCTGTTCCAATATGAGTTGGGTACATTCCTGTAATTATTGATGATCTGCTGGGTGCACAAACCCCGAAAGTGGAGTACGCGTTTTCAAAAACTACTCCCTCCCTTGCTAAACGGTCAATGTTAGGTGTTTCAACAGTGGAATCGCCATAACAGGTTAAATTGCAGCTAATATCTTCAACGCTAATCCATAAAATGTTGGGTTGAAAATCAAATTGCACTTCGCTTAGGCCTTTGATTGTTTCCTGGCCATAACTCTGTAAACCCGTTAATACAGAAAATGCCATTAAATAGTTTGCCTTTTTTGTATACATGTTAAGTTTAATTTTAGTTTAGTATATTATAGAGACAAAGTTAAACGTTTTCCACGAGAATATTGAATTCATAACCTCGATAGAGGTAGATTGCATCACGGTTAAACGTTTTCCTCTGGATTAAATACATTTAAATTTTTATACATGTTTATTTTTGTTTTTCGATAGTTAGAGAATAATCAATGGCCCTTTTCAATTCGCTATAGTCCACTTCCTGTACCTGGCTGTGCGTATCTATTGCCAAACTTGCTGCTCGCGGCCTGTAAAGCCTTCGTATTCTCTATAGTTGCTGCTTTTTTGAGCTACAAGCCACTAAAAAAGTAATTATTAAGCCCCACAGACTATATTTTACTGTTTTCATATGTAAAAAATTTTAGTATTTATAAATAGAATAAGACCTGCCTTTGCATGTTACATTTGTAAACCCATTTTCTATTTTAATGTTTATCCCTTTGCCTATTAGTTTTTTAAGCTCTTGAGTAGTATCCAAACCGATATTTACAGAAATATCTCTATTTGCCGGATTCAATACAACGAGGATGTTTTCACCTTCAAGGCTGCGAGAAAATATAAAAGGATATTTATGAGGCTCTGCATACAATGGGGTAAATTCGGCATACGTCTGCAGTGCTTTCTCCGAACCCCGTAATTGCATCAGTTTTTTTGTTTGATTTAACAAACTGTTCTCATCGTCTTTTTGATCGGCCATGGTGGGTGAATTGGGAGACCTGTCCTGTGGAAGATATAATTCTTCTTTATCAGCCGTAGAAAACCCATAATTTTTTGAATTGTCCCATTGCATGGGGGTGCGGTCGCCCGCCCTGGTTTCATAGGCTCCTTCCATGGTTTCTTCGTTTTCGAATTCCACCTGGGGCATACCTATTTCATCTCCATAATAAAAAATGGGGATGCAGGGAAACGTCATTTGAAAAGCATACATGATTTCCAGATCGGTGTCATCCCGTCCGTAGCTTTTGGCCCTGATCATATCGTGATTGTCAACTTGCAGGGTCATGTACCCTTTGTCTTTCACCTCGCTGTTCGCTTCCATAAAGTAATCAACGAATTCAGCTATATTTCCCTTTCCTTCCGGTTCAAAAAAGTTGTATACCGTATCGGTGCGGTTTATCCATTTTTTGTGGAATAAATCAAAGTAGGGCGCCTGCCAATGGATGTAATCGCCATGAAATCCGGCATTAATAGCCTTTACCGGGTCAGACCATTCCGAAACCAGGAACCTGTCGGGATATTCTTTATCAAGCATTTCCCTGACTTCAAGCCAAAAATCTTTACCGGCACTATGGGCCATATCTACCCTAAAACCATCTGCCCCCATATCCAGCCAAAAGCGCATGATTTTCTTCATTTCATCTTTTAGAGCTCTTACATCCGGGTGGTTTGTCGGGAGCTGCCAATCATATTTTATTTCTTCTTTGGGGAAGCCATAGTTCAACCGGGGCTGGCACCAATAAAAATTGATCATGAACTGCCCGTTTCTTTCAGCATATCCCTGAACAAACTTGCCGGGGTAGTCTTTATTCGGATTGGGGCGTGGCCAGGTATGGTCTGTCCAGATGTACCAATTCTCGTATTTTGGTTCGCGGTTAACTGAAGCCTCAAACCATGGGTGTTCAATGGAGGTGTGGCCAATCACAAGGTCAATGATTACTTTCATATCCCTTTTATGGGCTTCGTCAAACAACTTTTTAGCTGTTTCGTTTGTACCATACCTGGGATCCACCTTATAGTAGTCGGCCACATCGTAGCCCGCATCGCAAAATGGCGACACGTAGAAAGGGTTGAACCACATCGCATTTACGCCCAAGTCTTTCAAATAATCTAATTTGGAGATTGCCCCTTCCAAATCACCAATGCCATCACCATCCGAATCTTTAAACGATTGAGGGTATATTTGGTAAAAAACGGCTGAATGAAGCCATTCCGGAACGTCTGGTTTTATGGCAGCCTCATTATCTTTCCCTTCAAGCATAAGATTATTTGTTATCAATAAACAAATTATTGATATTGCAAGCATTAGTTTGTTTTTCATTATTATGTAATTTTTAGTGTTAAATAATATGCAGAAATTAATTGATTACATTTACAGGTTTGTCATTTAGAAAACTTTCGAGATTTTTTGCTGCAATTCCCATCAGGCGTTTTCTGGCTTCAAGGGCCGCCCATGCAATACGTGGGGTTCTATTGCAATGGGGCTCAACAGGGGGTTGTCATTGCCCGGGGTAATTAACCATCTCATATTCACCCTGAATAGCAGGGTTTCGCACTTTTTTTCCTCTTGCATTGATCCCGGTCAGTTCTTCCAGCAGCATGAACTGCATCAACCCGCCCCAGCAATATGCAGCTGTACCAATTCCTTTGCCAGTAATCCCTGAATAGTTTTCGTGCAGGTTTCCGTGCTTAACCCATTCCTCTTGTGCCATTTTAGCACTAATGAGTACAAAATCTGCCACGACTTCATCGGGTGCATAATTTTTTAGCCCAAGGTAAACCAAATAATTGGTAGGAGGCCATATCCTGCCACGCCAGTAGCCTTGCCCAGGAAACGAGGGGTCGTTTCGTGACACCGTGGGTATTACATAATCGCCCCAAAATAAATTGGTGTCTAATATATTTTCCATAAGGCGGACAGCTTTTGCTGAATCAGGAGCACCTGAAATTAAGGGATAAAAGAGCATAGGCGTAAGCCTTTCGCTAAACAGGCTGCCTTCGTGTTTTGTCTCTTGTGTCCAACGTATTTCAAAAGGAATATCGCCCGTGTAAGTCATGTTTAGCTGATAATGCCTGCCTTTTTCCAAATACACGGGTTCGCTTATAAATTCGGTCACCCAAAATACTCGGTTGTCTATTAATTTGAGACTATCCACTTCCAACAACACACCCGTTTCTTCAGGCGTATAAAAGAAATACACGTTCGATTCCTCAGGGGTAATGGTAGCCGTAAAATGTGCCGGAATTTCATTTTCATGTAAATATTCAACGTCCTTCTTTGGCAAGGAAAGTGAGTTTATTTTCTTTTCGACTTTATTTCCTTCGATATCTGTATAACTCATATTAATGCCATCAACAAACATTTCGGGTTTGATTTTTTTGAAATCGCTTTCTTTAGGTTTACGGGAATACTCATCCCAATATTTGTTGCAATACATGCCTATTTCATCATTCCAAAGTACTTTATTGATATTCGCGTTCATTGTCTCTACATCTTTCCTGAGCTTTTCGGCATCTTCTGTTTTGCCCAGTTCATCTGCAATGTATGAAAGGTATATAGCATCCATGGCCCAAATAGCACTAAGGCCTACCATATCCAGCTCCATGGTACGCGATTCGGTGTTCATGCGCACATCATCAAACATGGGACTGTTGTCGAGCAGTTCATATTTAGCACCTTGTAACCATGTGCCAATTTCTGTCCCGCCTTCCAAAATACCATTTTGGTTTCCATCGCGGTATGGCAGCCCGTTTTCGGGACGGATGCTAAACCACCATTCATGCCATTTTAATAATTGGGGATAGACTTCTTCCAGGAAAGCTTTGTCGGGCTGGTATTCATGTATTTTCCATACGCACATGGAACCCACGGGGTATTGCGAACGGTCGTCTGAATTATTTGCTGTATCGTTTCCAAAGGTATTGTTTGGAACTATGCCAATAGGCGTTTGGTGAGCAAGAATAGCCCTTACCGATTCCTTTGCCCCCTCGGGGTCTTCCATTGCTGCCAGCATGGCATGAAAAAACGTGTCCCAGCAAAACAACCGTTGATTGTAAAAATTACACCATCCGCGGTTTACCACGTGGCCGACATGCTTTGTTTGGGTACCCCATACCCTTGAATGGTTCAGGTGGTTTGATACAGCTTCCCATATTTCCCCGAAAGGTGTTTTTAATTTAAACCGGGTTTGATCGTATGCTTCTAACTTTTGATTCAACCGCTCTTCAATTTGTTCCGGGGAAAAATCGGGTTTGCCGCTACCGGCATAAAAATACATGGGTTCTTTTCCCGAAACATTATACCCTTCTGCTACTCCATTATATAACGTGGTGTCGGGAAGATTGGTTTCACCTTTCGCAATCTTCTGGGCTAATTCTTCCCTGTCCTTGGTCGTGGCTACCTGGTATACCGGTTTCTTATTAAGTACTTCTAAATTCCAGGCAGCATTTTCAATGGATGGGTTTTTACCGCCAATAAATCCGTTTCCCGTTGGTTTGTATTGTACCAAAGGCAGTCCGGGCCATGCCTGTAAAGCTTCAAGGACAATTTCATCTTGTTTATCGGAATAAATTTTCCCAACTACTCCCGTACCATCGTCCAGTTTAGACCATTCCAACCAGATTATATTGCCATCATCGGTTGTAAACCCATTTTTATTATACATGTAATCAACTGATGAAGCCCCATATTTTTGGCCGGACTCATTTTCCAGCAAATCACGGTGTTCCAAAAAATCGGCCATGTACTCTTTTTCTTTGTTCACGTAACCAAGACGGAACAGAAATACATGCTCTTCATTGTCTATAAATGTTATTCCATGCATCACGTCCGGGAAAAAATACCCGATTTTGAACTTCGCGGGTTCCTGTTTTGAACAAAAGGTTAACCCAACCAATATTAAAAAGACTAAAGGGGAATAAAATAATTTTTTCATTCTAAATAATTTATTTGTTATTGTTATTACTTTCTTGTTGAATATGTCATTATTCTTTTTTTCAGGGAGTATCTCTTTTTAAAGAATATTGCCAATAGAGCAAAGGTAGTTACAATTCCCGTAATCATTGAAAAATTGATTCGCAGGCATAATAATTCCGGGGCAAACATGAAATAGCTTGTTACTACCACCGTCATAAACAGGGCCGGTACAAGGGTAATCAAGTATTTGTATTTGCTCTCTATTAAGTAAACCGTAACCGCCCACAATACAATGGTTGCCAATGTCTGGTTGGCCCATGCAAAATAGCGCCAAACAACACCAAAATTGATTTGGGTGAGCAAATAACCAACAGCAAACAAGGGCAAGGCGATAATTAGCCTGTTTTTGATGGCCCCCTGCTTTAATTTTATAAAATCGGAAACGATCAATCGTGCGCTCCTGAAGGCTGTGTCACCAGATGAAATTGGCGCTGCCACCACACCCAGCAATGCCAACAAGCCTCCAAATTTGCCAAGAAGCGAGTTAGAAATTTCATTTACTGCCCAGGCTGCATTCCCATTATTTTCAGCCATAATGGAATTCAGTTCTTTAATACCCCCAAAAAAACTCATGCTAATAGCAGCCCAAATAAGTGCCACTATTCCTTCCGTTATCATGGAGCCATAAAAAACCGGCCTCCCGTGTTTTTCATTTTTCAGGCAACGTGCCATCAAGGGGGATTGGGTTGAGTGAAAACCTGAAATTGCCCCACAGGCAATGGTGATAAACAACATGGGAAAAATTGGGAATTTGTCCGGGTTTGAATGGTGGTTCATGATTCCTTTAAAATTTATTTCTGGAATATGGTAGCCTTTAACAAACAAGGCAATAATAAGTCCAACTGCCATAATCAACAGCGCGAGCCCAAATACAGGATATATCCTGCCAATGACTTTATCTATGGGCAACAGGGTTGCCAGTAAATAATAAATAAACACTACCCATACCCACATTGTTGTGCTGCCCCAGGCAGGGGTGATATCGCTTAAAATTTTTGCCGGACCAAGAATAAAAACAACACCAACTAAAATCAATAAAACAACCGTGAAGGCTCTCATAATATATTTAGCCTGTACACCAAGATATTTTCCTACAATTTCTGGTATGCTCAGCCCATCGTTTTTCATGGACAACATACCAGAAAAATAATCATGCACCGCACCGGCAAACACGGCACCAAATGCAATCCAAATGAAGGCAACCGGCCCCCACATGGCCCCGGCAACGGCGCCAAAAATGGGACCCAAGCCTGCTATGTTCAGGAACTGTATCAGGAAAACCTTCCAGGTGGGCATGGGAAGAAAATCTACGCCGTCATTTAATTTCACTGCCGGAGTGGTAGCAGAAGGGTCTGCGCCGGCAATCCTGGCAATTAATTTCGAATAGAACAAATACCCCAATAGCAGTATAGTTAGTCCGATTACAAAAGAAATCATTTTAGTTTTTTTTAGTTATCTAAATCCCGATCTTAACCATAATGGTTTCACGAATATTTGTTGGTTCAATATTTATTATAATCAATATAGATAATGGTTATAAATTTTTCTCAAGTTTCAATTAAGAAGTTTCTCATAGGTTATTGAAGATTTCCGGTTTCTCCTTTGCTATTTTAATAATTAATTCTCCAAAAAGTGTATTTGCCCAGGCAAACCATTTTCTTGAAAAATTTGAAGCATTGTCTTTATGAAATGATTCGTGCATAAAACCCGTTCCCGCGTGGGTGTTTTTCAACATGCCGAGACAAAAACGTATTTCTTCATCGTCGACAGAGGTCATGGCACGAAGAATAATCCCCATGGGCCAGATATTTTCTTTCCCGGTATGAGGGCTGCCTTGGCCTTCTGCAGCTTTTCCTCTTAGGAAATAGGGATTAAAATCACTTAACAGGAATTTCCGGGTATTCATATACACTTCATCGTCAGGATCATGGGCTCCCAAATAAGCCAATGACATAAGAGAAGGCACATTGGCATCATCCATGAAAACTTTATTGCCAAAACCATCAACCTCGTAAGCATAAATATCTCCAAATTCAAGATGCTCAGCAACAGCATATTTTTTTATAGCATCATCCACTTCTATAGCCATATCTGAACATTCTTTTGCAAATGCTTGATCATTTAAAACATTTGAATATATGTAATTAAGCTGTTTAAGCGAAAGGACAGCAAATACATTGGACGGCACCAGGAAGGAATACAAGGTGGCATCGTCGGAAGGCCTGAAAGCAGAACATATCATGCCCGTGGGCATTATTGGCCTGCCTGTGCCCTCAAAAGGAGGTATGTCAATCGGACTAGTGGTTTTTCGGACAAATCTGTAAGGGGTAGTAAGGTCTTTTCGCTGTTCAGTTTTCAATGTTTGCACAATAAGCCGCATTGCTTTGTCCCAATTCGAATCAAAAACCGATTTATCTCCGGTGAGCTCATAATATTCGTGAGAAAGCCTTACCACATAGCACAAGGAATCAAGTTCCCACTTTCGTTCATGTACACCAGGCTTGCGTTTCGGGATATCTTTATGCCAATCATCAACACGGTTTAAATCTTCAATAAAAGCATTGGCATACGGGTCATGCAACACGTATTTAACCTGTCGGTTTACTAACCCGAGAATAAGTGATCTGAGTTCTGCATCTTCCTTAATAAGCGGCATATAGGGCCAGACCTGTGCTGTTGAGTCTCTGAGCCACATGGCTCTTATATCTCCGGTAATGATATATGTATCAGGCCTGCCTTCAATCTTGTAATCGTAAATGGTTGTATCAAGTGTATTCGGATAACAATTCTCAAACATCCACGCCAGTTCCTTGTCTGCTATAACGGATTTTATCTTTTCAATCGTTTCTTCTACAGCTTTGCTGGTGAATGTCCTTTCATTCAACGGTGGCCGTTTAGAAATGTAATTCTCCCGTTGCCCCCTGTTTCCCAACGAAAATCCTATTGCCGGGGTAAGCATCATTCCGGCTAACAAGGCACTGTTATTCAGTATAAATTTTCTTCTGTTCATAGTTATTTTTATTTTTTCACGGCCAATGAATAATCAATCGCCTTTTTTAATTCGTCATAATTCACTTCCTGTACCTTACTCCCCGCATCTATAGCCAAACTTGCAGCTGCTCCTGCAGCTTCGCCCAGCATCATAAACACCGGTTCCATACGAATAGATCCGTAGGCAATATGGGTGGCCGACAAACAAACAGGAACTAACAGATTGGCACATTCCTCTCTTTTAGGCGTAATAGAACGATATGAAACAGGGTATGCCCTGATTTCATCTTTGCCCCTCCAGGCCTGCACATCGCCCTCGTTCTTTACCATACCGTCCACGATTATGCGTTGGGTATTGTGGGAATCCATGCCGTATGAAGCAATAGCCACACCGTCTTGCACCACCGTATCGCGGCTCCAGTTATGTTCTGTCATCACGTATTCGCCAATCATACGCCGTGCCTCGCGTACATATAATTGAAATGGCCAGCCTCCGTTATCGGTAAATTCATCTTTGCAATAGCCATATTCCAGCATTTCGTTCTTTATCTTTTCAGGAATACGCGGACTATGGCCGATGAAATAAAACAAGCCTTTTTGGTAATCTTCATGGGCTTTCGTTATTTTTTCGCGGGTGGCATAATCCGCCTCGGGATAATCCCAGTTTTCACCGATAAAATCGGTAGAAAAGCCTCCATAATTGTTTACATCGGTTTTGCCATTGGGCATTTCATCAATAATAAGTAGAGCAAATTCCCCTTTAAAAGGTGGTACTGATAATGTAGTCCATTCCTTGCGTTCTCCTACGCGTGCCAATAATTCATATTTGGCCGGATCATAATTGTCGGGTTTTGTGATGGGTATTTTGTTTGAATCTACTTTCGTGATGCAAACCCTGTAATTATAGGCTTGAATATTTTTATCCCCCGTGCCTTCTTCAGCAAAAAAACCATTTTCTGTAATGCCATACACCAAACCGCTCGTGCTATCCCCGGGCACAACATAAGGCGAAATACTATCGGGAAACTGGTGAACGCAATGTTTCCTGAACTGAAAACCGTTGTACGTTTCACCATATTTCGAATTATCTTCCCGGCCTATGGTATAAGAAACCCCTGTCCTGGCCATTAAATCTCCTTCATACGAACAATCGATAAATACTTTGGCTTGTATGATTTGATGAGGATTTGAAGATGGGTTTTTCGAGTTCTCCAATACAATGCCAGTAATATTTGTGCCTTCTTTATTCACTTTGATTACCCTGTGAAATAATAAAGTATCAAAACCGGCTTCTTCCACCATACTATTAAAAATGTTCTCGGCTACATGGGGTTCAAACCTAAGTTTAGGATTATCTTCTTCACCATAATGTTTGGCTATCCTTTTGTAAAAATCGTATGTTATTCCTGTTATGGCATTTGAATCGCCAATATCGGTCATTCCCAGGCCAGAGGCTGTCATACCTCCCAAATGTTTGGCCGGCTCAATCAACAGCACATTTTTTCCCATTTTAGCTGCTTTATATGCAGCTACTACACCAGCAGATGTGCCACCATAAACACATACATCATACTCGAATTTGTTATTATTTTGACAGGTAGTCAATCCAATACATATTGCACAAAGTGCTAATATCAATATTTTCTTCATGTTTAAGAAATTTAATTTGAAAAATGTGAATTACAAAAATATAATTATTGTGATTTTTCGATAAATCAGGGCATACCATCTCATGTCATAGTATAACATGCAGCATTATTTTTTGGGAAAAAATAATGCTGCATGGCTTAAAAATCATCCTTTAATACGAATCCGTTTCTTTAATAAACCGGACAGCCATTCCTCCCCCGGGAGCCAATTTAATAGTAAAGTTGGTATTGGAATTTACATTTTTATTATAAATTTTTATATCTAAAGGGTTGTTGGCCCAGTTGGCCTTTTCACCATCGGCATAAACCTGGGCAGTATAATTGGTTTCAGGCTCCAGAAAATCGAGTTTTAAAGAAAATTCTCTTTCTTTTTCATTGGTGATACTTCCTATATACCAATCTTGACTGTTTCTGTCTTTTCGGGCAATGGTCAGATATTCGCCTATTTCTCCATTTAATGCTTTGGTATCTTCCCAATCAACCGGAACATCCTTTATAAATTGAAATGCATCAGGATACCTTTCATAATTTTCAGGCAGATCGGCTGCCATGTGCAACGGGCTAAAAATAGTCACGTAAAGAGCCAATTGTTTTGCTAAGGTTGTATTAACCCTGTTACCCGGTTTCTCCGGAAGAAGGATATTAAAAATTCCCGGGGTATAATCCAGAGGTCCTCCCAGTAAACGGGTAAACGGTAAGATACATGTATGCGAGGGGGGATTTCCCCCGGCTTTATCCCATGCATTAAACTCCATCCCTCTTGCTCCTTCCCGGGTCATCATATTCGGATATGTTCTTCTTATTCCGGTGGCTTTAATTGGTTCATGTACATTCATATTGATATGATATTCAGCGGCTATTTTAACCACCTTTCTAAAATGATTTACTGCATATTGTCCATGATGAGGTTCACCGTTTTCAAATTCATCACCCACGTATCCGGATTTAATATAATGAATTCCCAGTTCCTGATAAAGCTTATATGCATCTTTCATTTGTCTTTCATAATTTGAAATAACCGCTGATGTCTCATTATGAGCAATCATCTCAACTCCATTTTCTTTTGCATAGCCGGTAACTCCTTCTAAATCATAATCAGTGAACGGCTCCGTAAAACTGAATACATTCCCGTTTTTCCACCAGGTATCATCCCACCCGGTATTCCAACCTTCAACAAGTACACCCTGGATGCCATGTTTAGCTGCAAAATCAATATATTTTTTGGCATTTTCTGTAGTCGCTCCATGTTTTACTTCAGAAGTAGTTCCCCATGAGGAGACACCAATATGCATTTCCCACCATATTCCCATGTATTTAGCAGGCTTAATCCACGAGACATCTTCTATAACATTGGGTTCATTGAGATTTAAAATTAAATATGAATTGATCAGCCCGGCCGGTTTTTCTGCAATTTGAATTGTCCTCCACGGGGAAACAAATGGAGCTGATGTTTTTACTTTAATACCATCCTTCCAGCCAATTAAAGACGTCCCTAATGTATTTTCTCTGGACACATGCATTACAAAAGAGGCAAAATCTGTAAGCGCTGCCTCATGAATACTAAGATATAGGCTATCATTGACTTTCATGGTAACAGGAGTATGAACAGTATCAATATGGCTCACAGGAGTATTTCTGTAAAGATTTTCATACCTGTACCCCTCGTTTGCCGGAATCCACCAACTGGTATGATCGCCTGAAAGTGCAAATTCAGTGAGTTCTTCTGCTATGTTTACTTTTCCAACACCTTCCTGCTTTGGCATCTCATACCTGAACCCGATCCCGTCATCAAATGCTTTGAAATGAATAAGCATCTTTCTTCCCGGGTTGTTTTGCTCTTTGATTGTAACAATCAGATGATTATAATGTTCCCTGATGGTTTTCTTTTCTCCCCATACTTGTGTCCAGGTTGAATCATATTCCCGGGTTTCTTCATTTTCAATAGTATAAGGCCCCCTGAAGTCCGGCATGTTTTGAAACCGAAACCCCATTTTAGATGATAAAATTACAGGGTTCCCGGATTTATTGACAGAATAACGCGGTTGCCCATCCTGCAATTCAAATTTTATGTCAATGGTTCCATCGGGTGAAGAGATTTCAGCTTTTTTTTCCCCGCTGCATGAGCAAATGATTACAATGATGAACAATTGTAATACATGATGTAGTTTGGTTTTCATAATAATAGTTTTTGTAGTTTGTATTATACAATAATAATAAAAAAAAATTAAAGCGATAATCTCGTGTGATTATAAAAGGGAAAGAAAGGAATCAAGGATATAGAGGTCAACAGACCCTTATCACTATGCCACGTTCTATCTATAAAAAACGATAACCCAAACAAAATTTCGCCTTAAGTAAATTTTTAAAAAATGTACATCATACCCGATGGAAGAAGAAAAGGGATGCATGCATTTGGCCGGTACTTGAAATTATTCCGTTTAAAAAACCACGTTTTATTTTGAAATAACACTTAAATACCATATATTTGTAAAATAGTACCCGGGTTATATCCCGGGTAAAAACATTCTATGAAACACATTATGATGGCTTACGCGCATAACTATAAAGGAGAAGAAGGGCCTAGTGTCATGTCACACCTGATATAACGCCACCCTTATTTCTTCCAATACATCTTATTAAACTTTAGAACCCGGGTAATATTTTGCCTTAAATAACGTGTCAAATGAAACAGATAACACAAAAAGATATTGCTTCTGCATTAAACCTGTCGAGGGTAACGGTGACCAAAGCATTAAAAGACCATCCTGATATATCTTCTGCTACCATTAAGAAAGTTAAAGACTATGCAGACCAGGCAGGATATATCCCTAATCTTATCAGCCGGAACTTGTCTGCTCAAAAAACATATACCATTGGCTTCGTGGTTCCTAAATTATTTAATAGCTTTTGCGCCTCTGCCATTGAAGCAGCCAATGAAACTGCTCTTGAAAACGGATACCAGTTAATTCCCATGATTTCTTATGAAGATCCTGAAAAAGAACGAAAAGCCATTCAAACCCTTTTGTCTACCCGGGTAGACGGGATCATCATTGATGTAACCGAAAATACAACCTCATTAGACATTTTTCACCAGGTGGAGAACCAAAATGTACCATTAATTTTTATTGATCGTTTTATTGAAAAAACCGGGTTTAATAAAATTGTAACCAATGATTTTGAAGCATCCAAAGAAGCAACAACCCATGCTATCAATTCCGGGCACGACAACATTGCCTTCCTGGCAACACGGCAGCATCTTAATATTGGCAAACAACGACTTAATGGACATATCTCTGCCTTAGAAGAACAAGGGATTAAAGTGAATAAGGATATGATTTTTTATGGGGACACGACTCAGGATTTCGGGTATCAAACATTTATGAAATTGTTTAATTGTGGTTTCCTACCTGCCACCCTCATTTGTTCAAGCCTGACAATGGCCACTGGTGTGCATAAGGCAGCCCGGGAATCGGGGATCAATATCCCAAATAAACTGACTATCATAACTTTCGGTGATATCGAAATGGCATCAATCCTCAGCCCTCCACCGACAATTTTTCATATCCCGATACGAATGATGGCAAAAAAAGCCTCAGATGTTATTATTCGCAAAAGTAACCATGCTGATTATAAAATTCCCGAAGAGATCATATTCAACTCCAGCATGTATATTTCAGATTCAATCAACAATAAACATATCACATTATGAATGAAAAACAATGGGACATACTCTTAAAAGTCATCAATGGGGAAACAGTAAACCCACTCCCCACGGGATTTATTATTGACAGTCCCTGGATCCCGGGGTGGTTTGGTATCAATATCCTCGATTATTATACCAATGATGAATTATGGTTTAATGCAAACTTAAAAGCACTGGAGACATTCCCGGATACCATGTTTTTACCGGGCTTTTGGTCTGAATATGGCATGTGCAGCGAACCGGCATCTTTTGGGGCAAAATGCTCTTTCCCGATCAATGATTTTCCTCATGCATATGAAGTCATTGAAAACATAGATGACATTGATAAACTGGACGTTCCTGACCCCTCTAAACACGGGCTTACCCCGTTTATCCTGAACAGGTTAAAACTGAACAGGAAAAACATTGAAAAGGCAGGATACAACATTAAATTCTCCGTGTCAAGAGGGCCACTTAATATCGCTTCTTTTTTAATGGGGATGACAAATTTTATGATTCAATTACTGGAAGCCCCGGAAAAAATCCTGAAATTAATGGACATCATCACTACATATTTAGAGGAATGGCATGCCCTGCAGCGAAAAACATTCCCGGAAATTGACGGAATACTTTTGCTGGATGACATCATCGGGTTCATCGGGGAAGAAGATTTTAAAACATTTGGACTTCCTTACTTTAAAAGGCTTTTCGACACCGACGCGCGTGTTAAATTTCTCCATAATGATGCTGATTATAAATCGTCTATTAAGTATCTCCCGGAAATGGGCGTGAATTTATTTAACATGGCTTTTGATTCTTCATTGAATGAATTGAAAGAGTTGACAAATAACAATGTCACCATGCTGGGGAATATACCTCCACGGGATGTTTTGGCAAATGGCTCTCCCGAAGAGGTGAAGAAAAGTACAAAAGATTTATTATCTTCACTTCACGATACAAAACATATTATTTTTTCATGCGGGGGTGGTATGCCGCCGGATGTATCTTCTGAAAACATACATGAATTTGTCAATACCGTGAAAAATTATAAATAACTATTTTAAACTACCCGCGATATTCAGGCAGGAGTGGTTCAATGTAATATCCAAGAATCATTCTATGCTTAGCGGATAAAAAAATGAAAAAAATGAAAAAAATCTTTTTAACAATTCTGACCGTCCTCTTTTTAGGGACAAACGGGTTTTCTCAGCATGAAAACCTGATCATTAACATTCGCGACAGAAATGTCACCAAATTAAACGGCAAATGGCGTTACCTCACGGATGTAAACAGGGAAAGCCGAGGGTATGAACGCGACATGGTTCCCGTGGAAAAATGGGATATACATGAATATAATTTCCCGACATCTGATTGGCTTTATGTTCCCGGTGACTGGAATACACAACGTGAAAACCTCTTTTATTATGAAGGTCATATATGGTACCAGAAAGATTTCACGTATTCACCATCATCAAATGACAGTCGCGTGTTTTTATATTTCGGGGCTGTAAACTATCATGCCGAGGTCTATCTGAATGATGTATTGCTTGGAAAGCATACAGGAGGGTTTACTCCTTTTAACGTGGAGGTACACGACAGTATTTGGAAAGAAGAAAATTCATTGGTCGTGTTGGCCGATAACGTGAGGGATATTTCAGGAGTCCCCTCGCTACGAACCGGCTGGTGGAATTACGGGGGAATTACCCGGGATGTTTTTATTGTTGAATTAAACAATACCTTTGTTCGCGATTATTTTGTGCAGTTAGATAACAACAACCCCTCAATGATAAAAGGTTATGTACAACTGGACGGGAATGATTTAAAACAAGAAGTTAACATATCCATTCCCGGGCTTGAAAAAAAATATACTGGAAAAACCAACCCTGATGGCAGGCTTGAGTTTAGCATACAATCCAATGATATTGAACGGTGGGATGTAACCAATCCAAAGCTCTATGATGTTTATATTGAAAGCGAAACTGATAAAGTTCATGAAAAAATCGGATTCAGAACCATTGAAACAAAAGGAACAGACATCCTGTTAAATGGAAAACCCATCTTTTTACGAGGCATTTCTATACATGAAGAAAGTCCTACGCGTGAAGGAAGAGCATGGTCTGAAGAAGATGCCGAGATATTGTTGAAATGGGCTAAAGAACTCAATTGTAATTTCGTGCGGCTTGCTCATTACCCCCATAATGAGTATATCCTTCGTCATGCTGATGAAATAGGCATGTTAGTTTGGGAAGAGCTTCCGGTTTTTTGGGCTATTGATTGGGACAATGACTCCACGTATAAAATGGCAGAGAAAATGGCTACAGAAATGGTAACACGTGATAAAAACCGTGCCAGCACCATTATTTGGTCAGTAGCAAATGAAACCGGTGATAATGAAGCACGAAATACATTCCTCACGAATTTGATCAGGCACACAAAAAAAATGGATGATACCCGTTTGATCAGTGCTGCATTGCTAACCAACAAGAAAAAATCTGATAAACAAACCAAAGTGGTAGATGACGAACTGGGTAAATTATCAGACATCATAAGTGTAAATGAATATTATGGATGGTACCAGGGACTTCCCCAAATAAAAGATGATATTACATGGAAAATTGAATTCAATAAACCGTTCATGTTCAGCGAGACAGGCGCCGGCGCATTGCAGGGTTATCATGGCGATTCATTGACCCGCTGGAGTGAAGAATACCAGGCTTATTATTACCGCGAAACCATTGAAATGTTTGACAGAATACCACAACTCAGGGGTGTTTCTCCATGGATACTGGTGGATTTTTACTCGCCTCAACGCGTTTTCCCCTATATACAGGATAATTTTTTGAGAAAAGGGCTGATTTCTGACCGGGGAGAAAAGAAACAAGCATTTTATCTTCTAAAGGAATATTACAGGAAAAAGAAACAAGAGGCTGAACTTTCTGAATAAAACATACGCGTGTTGATAAGTATCTGGTGTTATTTTCAATCAAAATACCCAATAATAATACAACAAATTTTGCATAGAAAATCGAATATAATTTGATTTTCTATGCAAAACATTTCTCTGTTTGTGGCCAAAAAATAAACCATAACAGAATTTGCAAGATATACTATTGTTCCTGTCAGCAGCTTTGTCATTAGCGAAATTTTGGCCAGCTTCAATTCTCCGAATGACAAAATCAAGCATTAGAATACTGCCCGCAGATTAATCATCTAACCCGAAAAATTCACCGCAAAACGATAAAGATCGATATAAAACACTATTAATA
>CAYPTK010000033.1:0-9245 GCA_964413555.1 uncultured Bacteroidales bacterium
AACGAATAAGATCGAAACTTGGGGCGTTATATCAGGTGTGACATGACACTAGCATGTAAAAAATAATCATTTTTTGCACATGTGGGAATGATTATTTTTTGCTTACGAGCTTCCCCCGCCGTTTGCGGGGCAAGCTATCTGACCATTTAAAAATAAATAATAACAGATGAATATTCTTGAAGAAATTATCGAGTACAAAAAATATGAGGTCAAAGCAAACAAAAAAAATGTTGCTGTCCGGAAACTCGAAAACAGCCAATACTTTTCAAATGAACCATATTCATTGAAAAATAGTATTTCACGAAAAAAAGCCGGCATCATTGCAGAATTTAAACGGCGTTCACCTTCTAAGCCTGTAATCAACAATAATGCCGATGTTAAAAATGTCACCACCGGGTATGCCCGGGCCGGTGCTTCCGGGTTATCTGTTTTGACAGATTCAAAATATTTTGGAGGAAATTCATCAGACCTTGGTATTGCCAGGGAAAACAACAAAATACCTGTTTTACGTAAAGATTTTATTATTGACCCCTATCAGCTGGTAGAAGCAAAAGCAATGGGTGCTGATGTTGTATTGTTGATTGCAGCGGTATTAAGCAAAAATGAATTGCGCTTGCTCGCGAACGATGCACGTGATCTTGGGTTAGAAACCCTCGTGGAAATCCATGCCGAGGAAGAAATAGATAAAATTCCAGCGAATACAGATATTGTAGGGGTAAATAATCGAAATTTAAATGATTTTACCGTGGATACGGAAACATCAAAAAACGTGGCCGGGATGCTTAAAAATGAATTTATATTGATATCAGAAAGTGGTATTTCCAATGTACTGGCCATTAAAAATTTATTGAATGCAGGATTTAAAGGATTTTTAATAGGAGAAGCATTTATGAAACATGAAGTACCTGGTGAAGCATGCAAAGATTTTATTGAACAGATAAACAAAGAGTTAATATGAAGATTAAAGTATGTGGGATGAAACATGAAAAGAATATTAAAGAGCTTATTGCATTGAATCCGGATTATATAGGCTTTATTTTTTATGAAAAATCACCCAGGTTTATAGGCCATACAATACACGGCAAAATACTTCAACTATTTCCCGAGCGTATTAAAAAAACCGGGGTATTTGTAAATGCCCTGCAGGATGAAGTTATTGAAAACGCCCGTAGAAATAAACTGGATATGATCCAATTGCATGGCAATGAATCACCCGGGTACTGTGAAGCATTAAGAAAAGAAAACTATCCAGTAATAAAAGCATTCGGGATTGACAACCGGGATGACATGCAGAAAATAAAACCTTACGAGGAGGTATGTGATTATTTTTTATTTGACACGAAAAGCAAAGCATATGGTGGGACAGGTACTAAGTTTGATTGGAACATCATCTGTGAACATGAGCATGCAGTCCCCTTTTTTTTGAGCGGAGGCATTGGCCCCGGCGATGCTAAAGTGATCAATGGATCGCGATGCAGTAAATTACATGCTGTTGATATCAATAGCAAATTTGAAACACGAGCGGGAATGAAAAATATATCATCCATTAGTACATTCATAAAACAATTAAATAAATAAATAAAACGATGACATACGAAGTTGACACGAAAGGATTTTATGGCAAATATGGAGGAGCCTACGTGCCGGAAATGGTGTACACCAACGTGGAGGAACTAAAAAACAATTATTTGAGAATTATCCGTTCCAAATCATTTCAGGAAGAATTTAACACCCTTCTTAAGGATTATGTTGGGCGTCCCACGGCATTATATTATGCAAAAAGGCTTAGCGAATATCATGGCACTAATATTTATTTGAAACGTGAAGATCTCAATCATACAGGAGCTCATAAAATAAACAATACCATTGGACAGATCATATTAGCCAAAGCACTTGGAAAAGAGAGGATTATTGCAGAAACAGGCGCGGGGCAACATGGTGTTGCAACGGCCACGGTTTGTGCTTTAACGGGCCTGAAGTGTATCGTGTTCATGGGAGATACCGATGTGAAGCGTCAGGCCCCCAACGTGTCAAAAATGAAGATGTTAGGAGCAGAAGTAGTGCCTGTTTTTAGTGGAAACAAGACCCTCAAGGATGCAACCAATGAAGCCATACGCGACTGGATCAAACACCCGCGGGATACACATTATATAATAGGCTCTGTCGTCGGGCCGCATCCTTATCCCGATATGGTCACCCGTTTCCAGGCGGTGATCAGTGAAGAAATAAAGCGGCAGTTAAAAGAAAAAACCGGGAGTGAAAACCCTGATTATATTGTAGCATGTATAGGAGGAGGAAGCAATGCAGCCGGTGCTTTTTATCATTATCTTGATCGTGAAAATGTAAAATTAATCGGTGTTGAAGCATCCGGGGAAGGCATTCACACGAATCATTCTGCCGCTACAATACAATTA
Source organism: uncultured Bacteroidales bacterium (assembly GCA_964413555.1). Taxonomy (GTDB): domain Bacteria; phylum Bacteroidota; class Bacteroidia; order Bacteroidales; family JBBRXJ01; genus CAYMKE01. Next base: position 2,415 of record CAYPTK010000033.1, read on the forward strand.
GGAAAGGAAGGCATCATCCATGGAAGCAAAACATTGCTTATGCAGGATGAGCACGGGCAAATCATGGAACCTTATTCAATTTCAGCAGGACTGGATTACCCGGGCGTGGGACCTATCCATTCTTTTTTGGCCGGGACTAAACGAGTAAAATATTTGCATGCAACAGATGACGAAGCATTAAAGGCTGCCTATTTACTGACAGGAAAAGAAGGAATTATCCCGGCGTTAGAATCGGCACATGCTTTGGCGGGACTTGAAAAATGCACGTTCAAAAAAGAAGATATAGTCGTGGTCAATTTATCAGGGAGGGGAGATAAAGATATGGAAACATACATTGAACATTTACCCTAAATATATCCGGCCACGTTGTACATCTTACGGTTTCCCTCGTGCAATTTTCCTGTTTCAAATTTTATAGGCTCTTGAACCCGATGATTTTTCTTACTTCTTTTAAAGTCCGTGATGCACTTTCACGGGCTTTTTCTTTTCCTTTATCAGCAGCTTTATTCAGGTAATCTTCATCATCGATAATGCTTTTGATTTTTTCCCTGAAAGGACTGGTGAATTGAATGATGTCTTCTGCCAGTTGTTTTTTCATATCTCCATACCGTATCGTGCAATTGTTATATTGATCTTTGAAATGTCGTGTTGTTGTTGGATCAGACATCACTTCCATGAGATTGAAAATGTTCTGGATCGGCTCACTCATTTCCTGGTTGGGCTCTGTAGGGCCACTGTCAGTGACTGCACGCGTTACTTTTTTCCTTATCACGTCGGGTTCATCTACTAAATAAATGCCATTGCCTTCTGATTTGCCCATTTTTCCTGAGCCGTCGAGGCCGGGGATTTTAATCAGGTGACTACCGAAATTAAATGCCTCGGGTTCTGGAAACAGGTTGGTCTTGTACATGTTGTTGAAACGCCGTGCAAAACGTCTGGTCATTTCAAGATTTTGTTCCTGGTCTTTTCCTACCGGTACCTTGTTGGCTTTATGTATTAATATATCCGTGGCCATCAATACAGTGTAGGTAAGTAGTCCTGCATTCACGTTTTCGGGTTGTGACCTCACTTTTTCTTTAAACGTTGTAGTTCGCTCCAGTTCTCCCACGTATGCATTCATATTCATTAAAAGATATAATTCGGGGATTTCGGGTACATCGCTTTGTATATACAAGGTGACGTTCTCCGGGTCCAATCCGGCAGCTAAATATTCTGCCAAAACATGTTTTACATTTTCCTTGAGGGCTTCGGGGGTCGGATGTGTTGTAAGCATGTGATAATCTGCTATAAAAAAATAACAATTGTATTCGTGCTGCATCCTTACAAAATTTTTTACTGCACCAAAATAATTTCCTAAATGAATATGGCCGGTGGGCCTGATTCCGCTTAATACTGTCTCCATGACACTCTGAATTAGTCTGTTTTTATTGATAGATTACTTACTGTGCAAATATACATTTTATTTGATATTCATAAAATAATTTAAAAACCTTTTTTATTAACGGGTTATTTGATAGATTTGTGATTGAAAAAATAATAACTTTGAATAAAATAATCATCAAGCATTCAGGGTTAATAAAGAAAAAAATAATATGTACTCAATACGCCAGGAAAAAGTATCACGTGAACTGCAACGAGAACTGGGAGATATATTTGAACGCTATGATTTCGGGTTCAAAAAAAAACTGCTTATTACTATCACCAAAGTAAGGATTAGTGCAGATCTTTCTGTCGCCAAAGTATATTTAGGTGTCATGCCATCCAATGAAAGTGAATATGCAGTCAAAATAGTGAACCAATATAAAAAAAATCTCAGGTATTTATTGGGGAAACGAATCAGGAACCAAATGAAAGAAATTCCTGACGTGTTTTTCTATAATGATGATTCATTGGATTATATTGATCGTATTGATGAATTATTAAAACAATAAGAGAACATTGAATTTTCCGTATTACATAGCAAAAAGGTATTTATTTGCCAAAAAATCACAGAACGTGATCAACATCATATCCATTATTTCCGTGATTGGTGTCGCGATTGGCACAATGGCCCTCATAGTTATTCTTTCCGTGTTCAATGGCTTTGAATCCATTATTTCTTCGCTATTCAATGCATTTGATCCTGATTTAAGAATCACGCTTGCCGAAGGGAAAACATTTCCTGTAAAACAAGCAGAGATTCAGAAAATTAAACATATGGACGGGGTTATTCATTACGCGGAAGTGCTTGAAGAAAATGCCTTAATAAAATATTCAGGACAGCAATACATCGGTACTGTCAAGGGAGTAAGTGAGCATTACAATCAAATGACAGGCATAGACAGCATGATCGTTGAAGGACGGTTTTTATTAGAGGAAGAAGGAAATGAATATGCTGTTATAGGACAGGGAATTGCATATTACTTATCAGTTGGACTGAGATTCGTGGATCCGCTTGAAGTATACGTGCCTAAACGGAAGCAAATCATTACTTTCAATCCTAAAAAAGAATATAACAAAAAATATATATTTCCATCAGGAATATTTTCTATTGAAAAAGACATTGACTCAAAATACATTATCGTACCGCTGGAATTTGCTAAAGATTTGTTGGATTATGAAAATCAAATAAGTGCATTGGAATTAAAAATTTCTCCACGGCATAATAACAAAAAAATGCAAAAAAAAATACAGGACATATTAGGAGACCAGTATAACGTGAAAAACCGTTACGAACAAAAAGAATTGTTTTATAAAATCATGAAATCTGAAAAATGGGCTATATTTTTTATTCTGACATTTGTATTAATCATCGCGTCATTTAATATCATTGGCTCACTTACCATGCTTATCATCGAGAAAAAGAAAGACATGTACACGTTCAGGAGTATGGGAGCAAACATCAAATTTATCAGAAAAGTTTTTTTAATTGAAGGATGGATGATATCCGTCGTGGGCGCTGTAATTGGAATGGTGTTAGGCTTTATACTTTGCTATTTGCAGGAAACATTTGGACTGGTTACCCTACAGGGGGCACAATCTTTTATTATCAGTGCTTACCCGGTAGAAATGCAATGGGAAGATTTTCTTTCTGTTTTTGTAACTGTCTTATTTATAGGGTTTATTGCTGCATGGTACCCGGTGAGATATATCACCAGGAAACATTTAATTAAGCACGGGTAAGAACAAACCACTGGATTCCAGATACTTTTTGTTTTTATTTTGAATTATTTTTATTATATTTGATATATCTTAGGGTATATCTATTACATTATTTATAAAATAATGTAACCTAATATAGTAAGCTCCCGTATTAATCTAAAAAATACTATAGTATGAAGTGGAAAAAGAGGATGATGTTGCTTTTCGCTGTTGTATTTAGCAGCTTAACATATTTAATAGCACAAGATACGCTTTCGGTTAAGGAAGTAGTGGTTAAACATGCAGACAATAAAGAATGTTCAAATGGTGAAATACACGTTTTTGTAAAAAATGGGGTACCTCCATTTGAGTACACGTTATCAACCACGAGGCAAATTAAAACATCCGATCATTTTGTCGTCTTTAACAACCTGAAACCCTCTGGAAATTATTGGGTTGTTGTTAGAGATCATGAAAACAAAATGATACTTATAGACAAAATAAATGTTTTATCAAATAAATAATAAAAAATGGGATTGATTAAATAATTAATTGAAAAACAAATACCAATGAAAAAAACGATACCTTATATAATCTCATTATTCTTATTGAATTTTATTTTTATAGTAAATGGATTTTCATTTCAGATCGACTCTATAGTCACCAAAGATATTTCATGCAATGGGGCAGGTGATGGCGAATTTACTGTTTATGTATCCGGAGGTACAGCTCCATATGTATATACGTTTTCAACTCCTGAAAAGGATACAATTCCGGATACTGTTAATACATATTCAGGTTTGTCACCGGATAATTATTTTATTGTTGTTGAAGATGATGGTGGTAGTGGTTCTACAATTTTTGGAACCGGTACTGTAAATTCACCGGAAGTATTACAACTTGATCAGGTCAAAACATTTAATTTAACTTGCAGTGGGTCGGATGACGGCCGGATAATCGCCATTGCCGCTGGAGGCACAACACCTTACACGTATATTTTATCCGATGCCGGTAGCCCTATAGATACCATCGTGTCGAGCGATAGCGCTGAATTCACGGGATTGCCCGTGGGGAATCAATACAGTATAGAATTAGATGATTCCAATAAATGCGGCCCTGAATCCGGTGGCCCGTATACTATAAATGGCCCGACAAATATTGCCATTACGCTTGAAGCGGGTAGCAAAGACTCGCTGGATTGCTATAATGATTCGGATGCCAGTCTCGATATCACGGCAGCAGGAGGCTCGGGAGGATATACATACGAATGGTCAACAGCTGACGGGACAGGACTTTCTGTAAATGATGAAGACCAAAGCGGGCTCACGGGCGGAACATATAATGTAACAGTCACGGATGCCAGTTCATGTACAGCAGATACTTCATTCACTGTTCATGAACCCGACTCACTTGAACTCAGTATTACCGTGAAAAAAGAATTGAGATGTTACGATGGAAGTGATGCCCAGCTAGAAGCCATGCCCGTTGGAGGGACAACACCTTATAAATACGAATGGAACGACGGGCAGCTGACAAAAGTAGCAACAGGATTGCCAAGGGGGTTATACAATTGTACAGTTACAGATGACAATAATTGTGTTGTTTCTTCAGGTATTCTCTATGAAGATGGATTTGCTTATAATGGCCCGGGAGATATTACTTTGAATGCTTCTGACCATACCGATGCATGTGAAAGCGAAAACAATGGCACGCTCACTATACATGCCAATGGTGGATGTTGCAATGAATTTGAATATTCGATAACCAGTGATGTTGCAGGTTTTCAGGCTGACAGCCTGTTTACTAACCTGGCACCCGGGACATATCCTGTATGGGTGCGCGATGACAGCTCCTGTACAAAAGAAGGAGATAGTGTTACCATTAACATGATCCCCAAACCAACCGCGGATGCCGGCCCTGATACAACCATTTGCAGTGATGGAACCTATTACATTGGATCATCTGATACATCCAATGCATCCTTTTTAATTTGGTCAAATGGTGCAGGTGATGGAACTTTTAATGATGCCAATGCTTTGCATCCCACCTACACGCCAGGACCTACTGATAAAACCAATGGCTCGGTTACATTAACGCTAAAAGCAGCAGGCAACTCCTTGTGTGATACAGCAAGCAATAGTATGACATTAACCATTACCCAGGCTCCTTCCGTTGATGCCGGCACAGACGACTCAACATGCGTTGATAAAGCCTATACCGTGAGTACTGCATTAGCTGGTAATGTATCTTCTGTTCTTTGGAGACATGATGGAACAGGAAATTTGACCAATGCTAATACATTATCACCCACGTATACACCCGCCCCTGCTGAAAGTGGAGTAACAGTAACTCTTACATTAACCGGCTATGGTAACATAGGTTGCGATTCTATTCAAGACAATATGAATCTTGATATTGCACCGTTACCAACAGCCAATGCCGGGAATAATGACTCTACCTGTATTGATAAGGCATACACTGTCAGTGGAGCTTCTGCTACAAATGTTGCATCTATAGTATGGTCACATAATGGCAATGGAAACCTTATCAATCAAAACACCCTGACCCCCACGTACACTCCTGGTGTAGGGGATGAAGGCAATACCGTAACTTTAACATTACAGGTAAATGGTTACACCAATTGTGATGCAGTAACAGATAACATGGATTTAGAAGTAGTACCCGGCCCAACAGCCAATGCAGGAAGCGATGATTCTACCTGTATTGACAAAGCGTATACAGTCAGCGGAGCTTCAGCAACCACTTACTCATCACTAAACTGGACTCACGATGGCAATGGCAATTTAACAAATGCCAATACCTTAACACCCACGTATACCCCGGGTGTCGGAGATGAGGGCACTACTGTTACATTAACATTAACAGCAAACGGATTGACTTCGTGCAATCCGGCTACAGATGACATGGGCCTGGAAATATCCCCGGCACCAACAGCCAATGCCGGAGATAATGATTCAACATGTATCAGCGACCCGTTCACGGTCAGTACCGCCTCGGCTACCAATTATATTTCATTGCAATGGTCACATAATGGCAACGGGAACCTTATCAATCAAAACACCCTAACCCCCACGTACACGCCTGGTGTAGGGGATGAAGGCAATACCGTGACATTAACATTACAGGTAAATGGTTACACCAATTGTGATGCAGTAACAGGTAACATGGATTTAGAAGTAGTACCCGGCCCAACAGCCAATGCAGGAAGCGATGATTCTACCTGTATTGACAAAGCGTATACAGTCAGCGGAGCTTCAGCAACCACTTACTCATCACTAAACTGGACTCACGATGGCAATGGCAATTTAACAAATGCCAATACCTTAACACCCACGTATACCCCGGGTGTCGGAGATGAGGGCACTACTGTTACATTAACATTAACAGCAAACGGATTGACTTCGTGCAATCCGGCTACAGATGACATGGGCCTGGAAATATCCCCGGCACCAACAGCCAATGCCGGAGATAATGATTCAACATGTATCAGCGACCCGTTCACGGTCAGTACCGCCTCGGCTACCAATTATATTTCATTGCAATGGTCACATAATGGCAACGGGAACCTTGCCAATCAAAACACCCTGACCCCCACGTACACGCCTGGTGTTGGAGATGGAGGCAATACCGTAACATTAACATTACAGGTAAATGGTTACACCAATTGTGATGCAGTAACAGATAACATGG
>CAYPTK010000033.1:9345-17540 GCA_964413555.1 uncultured Bacteroidales bacterium
AACCTTGCCAATCAAAACACCCTGACCCCCACGTACACGCCTGGTGTTGGAGATGAAGGCAATACCGTAACATTAACATTACAGGTAAATGGTTATACCAATTGCAATCCTGTAACAGACAATATGAATCTTGATGTGGTGCCTGCACCAACAGCCAATGCCGGAAGTGATGATTCTACCTGTATCAATGAAGCGTATACAGTCAGTGGAGCATCAGCAACCAACTATTCATCGCTTAATTGGACTCATAATGGAAATGGTAACTTAATAAATATCAACACGTTAACACCTACATACACCCCGGGAGCGGGAGATGAAGGAAATACAGTTACATTAACATTAAATGCGAATGGATTGTCTACATGTCCACCTGCTTCTGACGATATGAGCCTGGAAGTTATTTCTGCTCCTGCAGCCAATGCCGGGAGCGATGATTCTACCTGTATTGACAAAGCATATACCATAAGTGGTGCTTCAGCTACCAATTATTCATCTCTTAACTGGATTCATAATGGCAATGGTAACTTAACCAATACCGGTACCTTAACACCTACATATACTCCTGGCGTTGGAGATGAAGGAGCTACAGTTACATTAACATTACAGGTAAACGGGTTAACGAATTGTAATCCGGTGACCGATGATATGGATATTGAAGTAGTCCCCTTACCAACAGCTGATGCAGGTATAAATGATTCAACCTGCTCAGGTGATCCGTTTACTGTCAGTACTGCTTTGGCAGCCAATTATATTTCATTGCAATGGTCGCATAATGGCAACGGGAACCTTGCCAATCAAAACACCCTGACCCCCACGTACACGCCTGGTGTTGGAGATGAAGGCAATATCATTACCTTGACATTACAAGTGAACGGGTATACAAATTGTGATGTTGCATCCGATGCTATGAGTCTTGATGTTGTTCCCGGGCCAACTGCTAATGCCGGGAACAATGATTCTACTTGTATCAATGAAGCCTATACAATAAGCGGGGCATCAGCTACAAACTATTCTTCACTTGTCTGGTCACATGATGGTAATGGTAATTTAACAAATGCTAACACGTTAACACCTACCTACACTCCTGGCGCGGGAGATGAAGGAAATACGGTCACGTTAACATTAACAGCGAATGGATTGTCGTCATGTCCACTTGCTACAGACGGGATGAGCCTCGAAGTTGTTCCTGCCCCGGTAGCTAATGCCGGAAGTGATGATTCAACCTGTATTGATAAGGCATATACCGTAAGTAGTGCATCAGCTTCTAATTACTCTTCATTAATCTGGTCGCACGATGGAAATGGAACCTTAGCCAATGCAGGTACATTAACACCTACATACACACCTGCACCAGGAGATGAAGGCAATACCGTTACATTAACTTTACAAGTAAACGGGTTAGCTAATTGTAATCCGGCAACTGATGATATGGGCATTAGTGTCGTGCAGGCGCCCACTGCCGATGCCGGGATAGATGACTCTACTTGTGTAGATAAGGATTATATTATTACTACTGCTACAGCAGATAATTATGCCTCGATAAACTGGTCACATGATGGGACAGGTAGTTTATCTGGTTCAGGGACAATATCTCCTACATACTCTCCTGCTTCAGGTGATATTGGAAACACGGTAACGCTTACAATTACAGCAACCGGAGCTTCTTCATGTGATCCTGTATCGGATCAATCGGAATTAATAATTATTGATGCTCCTTCCGCGAACACGGGTGGTGATACGTCAATTTGTGAAAATGAAAATTATATAATACCAGCAGGAAGGGCAATTGCTTCAAACCAAATGTCAGTTTATTGGACAACCGCGGGAGATGGCTCCTTTACGGATGCTAATACCCTGATGCCAACATATACTCCCGGTTCTTCTGATATAGTAAATGGTACTGTTGATCTTTCATTGCATGCAGTGGGTTATATTAATTGTGATGAAGCCATACATACAATGACATTAACCATAACATCTGCTCCTGTCTCAGAAGCAGGGCCAGATACCAGTATCTGTTTTGGCTCAACAGTCAAAATAACCAATGCCAATGCAACAGGGTATTCTAATATTACATGGCGTTCTTCAGGTGACGGGACATTTGATGATAATGGTATTATTGATCCGGTATATACGCCCGGGCCGGTTGATATGACTGGTGATTCTGTTATTTTATACCTGGATGCTGATGGCACAGGAGCATGTGGCGTGGTAACCGATTCAATGACTGTGTATCTTCCCGGGGCATTAGACGTGTCTATTGGTTCAACATCTCCTTTTATAATTGGTGCCGATACAAAAATAAGTGTCTCGTTTACAACATCCAATCATGATATTATCCAGGACCTGGGTTATTTCCTTGTAGCTCCCGATGGAATGACTATCGTTGATTTAAAACGGTCACCAATGGAAAATGGTTCTATTGGATTATGCAATGTAGGAACAGATGCTGACAGCCTTATATTCACAACTGAGAAAGGAATAGATGACACGCTTGATATTTGCAGTGAACCTGTCCCGTTGTCTGGAGTATTTGCTGCCACGGGCGACTGGTCTAAGTTGCATGGCATGAATCCTTCGCAAGGCGGATGGAGTGTTATGGTCAGCGATTGCTGGAATTCAACACCCCCTTCCATAGGAAAACTTGTACATGCTACCATTGAATTTTCCGATACAACTGCCGGGGGAGAATATGCTTCTGTTGTATATAATTCAGGGCCAATCAATAAAACCATTAAACAACCTTCTGCCGGTTGCGCGTCTACATATTACCAGGTACCCATGGGAATACGTACCAGTTGTTATGGAAGCTGTGATGCAGAAGCCATTGTTACTGTAACTGGAGGGACAAAGCCTTATGTGGATTATAACTGGAGCGACCCCGTGGTTCCAAATAATGATTCTGTTGAATTATGCGCGGGCAGCTATACAGTGACTGTAACCGATGCGCTTGGTTGCACCGGTACTGCTTCAATAGAAGTCATTCAACCTGATTCCATATCCATTGATTCATTGTCTTATACTGATTTCCTGTGTGCAAATGATTCATCCGGTATTATTGATATTAATGCTTCCGGGGGAACAGGTAGCCTTACATATATATTAAATCCCGATTCACTTGCTTCAAATAGCACGGGATTATTTACAGGGCTTCCGGGTGGTGATTACCTGGTTGATATTGTTGATGCCAATGGATGTATAAAAACATCTGATACAATTAAAATACGGGAACTGGATGCCATAACCATTGATACATTTGAGGTGCAGAATCTTACCTGCCATGATTTTGACAATGGAGTCATTAATATTAAGGCAAGTGGAGGGGCCGACACGTTTAATTACATGCTTCTTGATGCAGATACTGTCCTGATCGAAAGCAACCCACTGGGATATTTTGACAGCCTTGCCCCGGGAAATTATCATGTCCGGGTTATTGATACCAATAATTGTTATATTATGACGGATACACTGCCCGTGTTTAATCCGGAAGAATTGGTCATTGATTCCACGGATGTTTCACCTGTAGTGTGTTACGGAGATAATAACGGGCAAATCATAGTGCATGCATCAGGTGGCACCAAACCCTACAGGTATTCAATTATGGCGGATATCGATACGTTGTACCAGGTTGATTCAGTATTTACAGGGCTTTTACCCGGGAAATACATCCCTGCTGTCAGGGATACAAATGGTTGTCCGGCAACAAATAATGAAGCTGATACCATTACAATAGCAACCCCGTCCATATTTAAAATTGATAGTATTCAGGCCAATAATGTACAAACATGCTATGGTGAAAACACGGGTACTGTTAGTGTATTTGTAGATTATGGCGGAAATAAGGATAGTTTATCATATTATTTGATGTATTCATATGATACGATTGTACAGGATACAGGGTATTTTACAAACCTTTATGCTGATTCAAATATTATTATCATGATTGCAGATACAGCCGGGTGTACAAAATCTGATACCATAGATATTACACAACCCCCGAGGATTATTCTGGATACCATAATCACTACAGACATCCGTGGAGACACGCTCGGAAGTATTGATACCATTGCAGCATATGGTGGATCAGGCCTGTTAACATATTATGTTGATACCATCAATATGGATGTTGACAGTTTGTATAGTTCACAGACTATGTATGACAGCCTGAAAGAAGGATGGTATTATGTATTCGTGAAAGATACCAATGATTGTAAAGTAAATGACTCTGTTTATATTTCTTCATTGCAGGTTAATATAAATATAACACCTGTAACGTGTTATGGAGATTCAAACGGAAGCATTTCCATTACACCGGTAAATGGTTCTAAACCTTATCTCTATTCCATTGATGGAGGCTTGAACTATGACACGGTAAATGCAGATACAACATTCACTTACGCGAATCTGGGCGGAGGTAACTATACTGTAGAAGTGATTGATGATTTTGGATCACGATACAGCAGGGTCATTAACGTTTATCAGCCAGACTCATTACAGGTTGATAATATACTGGTTACAGATATTTCAGGGTGTTTTGGAGACATGAACGGCGCCATAGAAGTTATCGTGTCTGGTGGTACACCTGAATACCGGTATTATTTTGATACCAATGCTATATATTATGACTCGTTGATCACGGGTATTGGTTCGCCTTCGCGACAAATCATACACGATACAGTGTACGTGTTAGATACCAATGGATGTATGACATTTGATACATTCAGTATAATCCAGCCCCCCCGAATTGTCATCGATTATATCGGGAAATCCAATGTAAGCGGCACACAACCCGGGAGTATTGACAGCATTGCCGCTCATGGTGGTTCCGGGGAACTCACGTTTTATGTAGACAGTGTAAGCATTAGCAGCCTGTTGAATGCCCCGGATTCATTATATGCTCCATTGGATATGGCTGACAGTCTTTACGATACCTTGTATGGCGGGATATATTACATCGCGGTGAAAGACACGTTAGGATGTAAAGTTATTGATTCCGTGAGGATATATGAAAACCTGCTGGATGTGATCGTGAATATTCATGAACATGATACATGCAGGAATAATGGAGGAATATTTAATTTTGAAATCAATGATGGTGTAGCAGATTACTATTTCCTGATAGAAAAACTGGATGATTCAGAACAACCTGTTGATACAGTAAATGACAGGTTTGATATTCCAATGTCTGCTCCTTATTCTCATCCGCGATATAGTGGTTTGGCAGGAGGGTATTACAGGCTTTATGTTGAAGATAACCAGGGCAAGGCATTTGATACAATATTCAATATTTTTGCCCCTGATCCTGTACACGTGTTTGCATCCATTGATTCTGCAAATTGTTTGAGTATACTTGGCGGGCATACAGATGTTGGAGCCATCAGAATTGATTCGGTCCATGGAGGGTCGCCCCCCTTTGTATATTCATGGGATAATGGTTCTTGGATCACTGCACGAACGGGTTCAGAAGTCTCAGGGTTAACAGCCGGGACTTATGAATTGGGCGTATCCGATATCAATGACTGCAACTATGATACCTCGTTTTTCGTGAATTATAGAAGCTTTGTAAACGTTGATATGAAAGAACCGGATTCAGCGGATATTTGTTATGGCGACAGTGTTACCTTTACATTAAACATGAGTTCAAATGCAACGGTAGAATGGTTTATCCTTACCAGTCAGAACAATTATTTCAGCGAACATCCCAGTGAAGAGATCATTGGAACCAATAATAAATTGAATGTATTCCCTGGCAAAGATTACTATCCGCATCGTGATAGTTTCAATCAATATATTGTTTACAGAGCCCTTGCATATGATAGCTTATTTTGTGCAAATGATGATGAAGCCTATGTGTTTTTAAATCCCGGCATTTCCATCTATCCTGAACCGGATACAATCCAACTGGTAAGTAGCGGGGTAAGAGAATTGGAAAGAGCTATTTACAACGACGGAAAGGATATTGTAAGTTATAAATGGGTGAATATTAATGGAAAGGGGACAATCAATAAAGATAATGAAGAAATTGCTGAATTCAGTGGACTGGAAGAAGATGAAGGAACCCATGTAAGCCTTGAAGTGAAAAATGAATACCACTGTGAGGCAAAAGACACGTTCTGGCTTGAACGATGGGATGGTTTCATTCCATCCGGATTCAGTCCCAATGATGATGGGCATAATGATTTTTGGGAAATTGAAATTGGCAGAGAAAACATGGTGGATGTAACAGTACAGGTGTTTAACAGGTGGGGTGAGCGAATATTCCAGTCAAATGACTATTATAATGAATGGAATGGAAAACGCAACGGGAAAGACCTACCGGTTGGAACATATTATTATATCATAACAGTAGATGACGGTACACGAGTCAAAAAATTTGCAGGTCCTTTAACAATAATCAGGTAATCATGAAAAAGATAAATATATTCATAGCATTTATTTGTATTTTCTTATTCGCGTATCAGGGTAAAGCCCAGCAAATTCCATTGTATACGCAATATATTTTTAACAGCTTTGTAATCAATCCTTCCATAGCAGGGACGCATAATTATTACCAGGTAAGGATGAATACACGGGTACAATATGTAGGCATACCTGATCATCCGCTGACCAGTACCATTAGTGTATATGGGCCTCATAAATCCGAAGACATGGGATGGGGAGGTTTTATATATACAGATAATACAGGCCCTACCAGCAGAAGCGGGTTCAATGCTTCGTATGCATATAACATCTCTCTGAATGAAACGATGAGATTATCCATGGGGGCATCTATCGGGTTTTTGCAATATAAGATAGACATGTCAAGAATTGATTTTATGAATGAAGAACCCCTGCAAACCCATACCGGTTACGTGCCTGATGCAAGCATTGGCGTGTATTTGTATTCATACAATTATCATGTAGGATTATCTACAGCTCAATTATTGAATAATAAGTTAAATATTCCTTATAAACCCGTTGAAGAAGAAGAAGAAAAAAGTGAAGGTGGAATCAACAGGCTTAAATCTCATTTTTTCCTGAGTGGTGGATATCGTTATTATCTCGACAGGGACTGGTCTATAGAACCTACAATGATCTTAAAAGCCATGTATCCTGTTCCCCTGCAATTGAATCTTACAGTAAAAGGAATCTACCAGGATATGGTATGGGGAGGTGTCGCGTACAGGACACAGGATGCCCTTTCCTTTTTAGTTGGGTATATACATGAAAAACAGTACTATTTCGGGTATTCGTACGACCTGGTTTTGTCTTCTTTAAACCGTTACAGTTCAGGATCGCATGAAATATCTATCGGGTACAGGTTTGATGAAATCAAATAATGTTGTCCAACATGCCCGCTAACTTCATCGCGCTTGCAATAAAATTGTTTATTGATGTCATCAATATTTCACTGCCCGACACCACCCTAAATAGTGACTGTCTATAAAGTCAAGTGTTTGGATCATGATGTTCGATAACGAGGGCTTGTGAATCCCCAAAATGCGCGGTTTAAACCATGATGTCACGATATGGCAAGGGCTTTTTTTGCTAATCCTGTCTAAATTGATAACATTATTTTTTATAAATTTACGTTTTGAAATAGATAAAATAATGTCCGTCTATAAAGTCGAGTGTTTGGATCAAAACACGAGAAATAGAAATTACGAATACTAAATTAATACTTCTGACATCTGAAAAATAAACCACTCAACATGAAAAAAGCAATCATTTTTCTTTTTTTTCTTTTCCTGGCATTACAATGCAGGGAAAGGCCTTCATATATGATAGAAGACAAGAAAATGGTAGACATGCTAGTTGATATTCATGTTGCAGATATTATGTACAAGCTCAAAACATTTCCTCCACGATATGAAGAGTCGGATACAACAATATATACCGATATTTTTAATAAATATAATGTAAGTAAAATACAGCTTGATACTGTTATGAATTATTATATCAGGCACAATCCCGAAAAATTAAAAATAATATATGACAGCGTGATTAACAGGCTAAGCTGGATAGAGGGGGAGATTGAAGAAGAAAGAGAAAAGAAGAGAGAGGACAAGAAAAAAGAAAAAAAGAAAGAGAAATAAATACAAATTTTATCTGTCGCACCCTTTTATTTTTTGGTTATACGTTTTAATGCCTGATGATTTCAATTAACCCGAAAAATTCACCGCGAAACGATAAAGATCGATATAAAACACGATTAA
>CAYPTK010000034.1:0-17522 GCA_964413555.1 uncultured Bacteroidales bacterium
TTATAAAGCTTTTAATACATGCAGACATATTTTCAGGAGGTTTCATCTGACCATTTAAAAAACAAAAAAAACCAGATGAATTCGGGCTTTATAGCCTGGACACTGACTTTATGGACAAACACAATTTATACATCAAATATAATACCAAAAAGAATTATAATAAACTAATTATTTCTTTTTTTTCATTTTTCTATTGATTACGGTGTTTTCAGTAACTGAAATCATTACCGGTTAATAAAGTACTCGAATTTCTTGATGGTCATAAATATAACGTTGTTTTAATTTTTAAAATACAAAATATTGGCCGGATTATAAGGTTTAGATTTATATAGGCAATAAAGTTGACGTGAGTTAGGAATATGGTATGGAGACATCCCTTACATCTCCTATTCCCTCTATACCTTTCTTTCCATTTTATCATCACGCGTGTATATGTCAGTATCAATAAGTCATTAGCTTTTCCTACAACATCACCTTTTATATTGACTTTCATTGTATTTTATTTTTGATTGTATATATATATCTTTATATTTACATTTATATTTTAATAATCTTAATATGCAGCACATTGCAATCATTGGCAACGGCATAGCCGGTACCACCATTGCCAGGTATATCCGTAAGAACGAAAAAACAAAACATGACATCACGCTTATTTCCGATGAAACAGAGCATTTTTATTCACGGCCTGCCTTAATGTATCTATATATGGGGCATATGAAGTACAAAAACATAAAGCCTTATGAAGACTGGTTTTGGGATAAAAATGATATCCGGTTAATCAAGGCCAGGGTTAATGAGATTGACACCAATACGAAAAAGCTGATGTTTGATAACGGGGATGATATTGAATATGATAAGTTGGTGATAGCCAGTGGGTCAAAGCCAAGAAAAGCAGGATGGCCCGGCCAGGATTTGAATGGAGTGGGAGGCATGTATTTCTTGCAGGATGTGGACTACATGGAACAACTAACCCCGAATATTAAACGGGCCGTAATTGTTGGCGGTGGATTAATCGGGATCGAAATGACTGAAATGTTTCGTACCCGTCAAATTCCCGTTTCCCTCATGGTTCGTGAAAAAGGATACTGGGGTAAAGTGCTTCCATATGAGGAGTCAATGCTCATCAACAAACATATTCGGGAACATCATGTTGACCTGCACCTGGAAACAGAATTAGAAGAGATCCTTGGAGATGGCAAAGGCAATGTAAAAGGAGTGAGAACTAAAGCTGGAAATGAAATTCCGTGCGAATTCGTGGGGTTGGCTATT
The DNA here is from genome assembly GCA_964413555.1 of uncultured Bacteroidales bacterium. Lineage (GTDB taxonomy): Bacteria > Bacteroidota > Bacteroidia > Bacteroidales > JBBRXJ01 > CAYMKE01. The sequence goes on from CAYPTK010000034.1 coordinate 1,273, forward strand.
GGAGTTGTTCCCAATATAGATTTTGTCAAATCATCAGCGATTAAAACAGGTAAAGGAATCCTTGTCAATGAATACCTTGAAACCAATATTCCGGATGTATTTGCTGCTGGAGATTGTGCTCAACATCAAAACCCATTATCATATCGAAAACCAGTTGAACAAGTATGGTACACGGCCAGGATGATGGGAGAAGTGCTTGCCGAAACCATATGTGGAAATAAGACAACTTATTGTCCGGGGATTTGGTTCAATTCAGCTAAATTTTTTGATATAGAATATCAAAATTATGGCTGGGTATTTCCTGAAATGGAAGAACACCATACTACATTCTATTGGGAACATAAACATGGGAAAAAAGCATTGAGGTTTGTTTATGATAAAAATGACGGGGCCGTGTTTGGTATAAACACGTTTGGGATGCGCCTCCGGCACGAGGTATGCGAACGATGGATTAAAGAAAGAGTGCCTGTTAACGTGGCCATTGAAAATTTGAACGAGGCAAGATTTGACCCGGAATATTATCAGCATCATGAACAGGAAATACAACATGCATTTAATGATTTAAAATTATCGAATGAGACACATTAAAACAACTGGCATCGTTTTATTTTTAGTGGGAATGGCTGTGCTCATCGCAACCCTGGGAATAAATAATTATAAACTAACGGATGATTCTTTGGACAAAGCAGTTTCACAAAAACAACATATAAAGTTACTATCCCCAGTTTTGGAAGATATAAAGGATAACGAATTTACATCTAAAATAAAATTTATTCATGCATTCAATAAGCGATTCAAACAATTAAATGAACAATTAAAGAAAAATCAGGAATGGGATAAAGTAATATGGAAAGATTATACATTCCCTGTTGTTAAACATTCAAGTACAGGGCTACTTTTAAATAACAATTGGTGGTTTTTTATTTTTAGTTTTGGCCTGGTAATTCTCGGGGCATTCATGTATATCTTGCCGAAACGATGGGAGTCACCTGCTGGCATTAAAAATGATCATATCTTTTTTAATCCCCTCTTATCAAGAGGTTTTATTGGAATTGCACTCGGATTCGTGCTCATCGGGTTTTACATTTTTCTTTATTGGTACCCCGAATACATTGTGAACTGGACGATTATGCTCGACCCGTTAAGCAAAATGATTAGCGGGAATCCCGCCAGCCATTGGTTTTTTTATGGATTCATTTATACACTTGCCATTTTGACCATGGGCGTCAGGATGCTGATCAACTACAGGCATAACCGTTATCAAATGCTCAGAACCGGTTCCGTTATGTTTTTTCAGTTGTCTTTTGCATTCCTCATTCCCAATATTTTGGTTGCTTTGAATCAACCTTATCAAGACCTGAAAAACGCCTGGCCGTTGGATTACGATTTCTTTTTCGGGTGGCATTTAGATCAACTTGTTGCCAGTGGAACATTCGGGATTTTTATCTTGGTCTGGGGTATTGTCCTGGCTATCGTGGGTGTCCCCGTGTTAGCTTACTTTTTAGGAAAACGTTGGTACTGCTCATGGGTATGCGGTTGCGGAGGGCTGGCAGAAACCCTGGGCGACCCGTTCAGGCATCTGTCAGATAAATCTTTGCGCGCGTGGCAGGTAGAACGTTGGATGGTGCATTCTGTACTGGTTATTATTTTCATAGTTACCGGTGTAACATTGGTTAATTTTTTTACAGAAGGAAATATGTTTGGGAAATTAACCAACAACCTTCAAAAATGGTATGGATTCTTTATCGGTGCAATATTTTCAGGAGTTATTGGTGTTGGGTTCTATCCTTGGATGGGAAACAGGGTATGGTGTAGATTCGCTTGCCCCCTTGCTGCACACCTGGGGCTTGTTCAGCGCTTTAAATCAAAATTTCGGATCACAACCAATGGAGGACAATGCATGAGTTGTGGAAATTGTTCAACCTATTGTGAAATGGGGATTGATGTGAGATGGTATGCACAACGTGGACAGAACATAATTCGTGCATCATGTGTAGGATGTGGTATTTGCGCGGCAGTATGCCCACGGGGAGTACTACGACTGGAAAATAAACAAGTAAAAGGCCGGTTTGGGATTAAACGAGTCATGCCCGGCAATGACAGTTTTAAAGAACAGACATTCCATGAATGCAAGCATTCAGGGCAATAAAATATTGATAGATCCAATAAATATGCATAAAGTCACTGTTATCATACCTGCTTTTAATGAAGAGCATTCCATTGGGAACGTGCTGAATGATATACCAGGGGATTTGGTTCATGAAGTTATTGTAGTAGATAATAACTCGACAGACAGAACAACTGAGGAAGCCAAAAAAGCCGGTGCAACAGTACTATCAGAACCCAAACAAGGTTATGGATATGCATGTTTAAAAGGCATACATTACGTGCAGTCAAATACTATTAAACCGGATATAATCGTATTTATGGATGCCGATTACTCGGATTATCCCGGTGAATTAGTGAACGTCATTCAGCCTATCATTAAAGATGATTATGATTTTGTAGTCGGTTCCCGTGCATTGGGAAAAAAAGAAAAAGGTGCCATGATGCCTCAACAAATATTTGGGAATTGGCTTGCTACCAGCCTTATGAAAATTTTGTATGATGGAAAATTTACAGACTTAGGGCCGTTCAGGGCCATTAAACTTGATAAATTATTACATTTGCACATGCAGGATAAAACATACGGATGGACAATTGAAATGCAATTAAAAGCAATTAAACACAATCTAACATATTGTGAAGTCCCTGTAAATTACAAAAAACGAATTGGCAAATCCAAAGTAACGGGTACTATAAAAGGGTCTGTTATGGCAGGAATAAAAATATTATATTCGCTTTATAAATACAGATAAAAATGGCCTGGATAATAATCATGTTGTATGGAATAGCGTTGGGTATGATCCTTTTTTACGGGTTGTTACAGTTTACATTGATCAAACATGCCCGAAAATTCAAACGTGAGTCAGAAACCACCCGGTGTCCTGTATTAAATATTGAACAAGCACAACACGTGCCTTTTGTTACAGTACAATTACCGGTATATAATGAATATTATGTCGTGGAACGGTTGATCGACGCTGTAGCATCCCTCCACTATCCTAAAGAAAGATTGGAAATACAAGTGCTTGACGACAGCACGGATGATACATATGATATCATTAAACGTAAAGTAAAGGAGATACAGCAGTCTGAAATAAATGTAAAACACCTTCATCGAAATGACCGGGTAGGATACAAGGCAGGCGCTTTGCAAAATGGATTAAATCAAACAGAAGGAGAATTTATTGCCATTTTTGATGCAGATTTTGTTCCTGAACCGGATTTTCTTATCAACACCCTGCCTCAATTTAATAATGAACAGGTTGGAATGGTTCAAACCCGCTGGGGGCATATAAACGAAAATTATTCGTTGCTCACCCGCGTGCAGGCATTTGGACTTAACGCGCATTTTAAAATTGAACAAACCGGCAGATATCATGGTGGAAGATTTCTTAATTTTAACGGGACAGGAGGGCTCTGGCGTAAATCGTGCATAGAAGATGCCGGCGGTTGGCAGCATGATACAATCGCCGAAGATCTTGACCTGAGCTACCGGGCACAACTTAAAGGATGGAAGTTCGTGTACCTCGACCATGTAGAAGCTCCTGCCGAATTACCTGTTATTATTAACGGCCTTAAAAGCCAGCAATTCAGGTGGACCAAAGGAGGAGCTGAAAATTTCAGGAAACTGTCTTCTAAAATACTTTCTGCCAAAGAATTTTCACTTAAAACCAGGCTGTTTGCTTTGTCTCATTTAATGAATAATTCTTTATTTATAATGATTTTTTTGACAGGTATACTCAGCGTTCCAATATTATTTATTAAAAATACACATGCACATTATAATAATTTTTTTAATGTCGGCTCCGTGTTTTTGTTAGCCACCGTGGTTTTTTCATGGTTTTATTGGAATTCCTATCAGTCTGCCAAAACGAAACTTTTGAAACCCATGGCTTTTATATACGATTTTATTTTATTTTTATCTTTTTCCATGGGCCTGTCGTTGCATAACACGGTAGCCGTGGTAGAAGGGTATACAGGAATAAAATCATCTTTTATCCGGACCCCCAAGTACAATATTACACCGGGCAAACAAACCAGGACCATTACCCGGTATTTAACCCGAAAAATAAACTGGATCACCTGGGCAGAAGGAATATTAACACTATATTTCTTAGCCGGCTTAATTGCTGGTATCAGGCTCAATGATTATGTTTTACTTCCTTTTCATGCAATGTTCGCGTTAGGCTTCGGGATGATTTTTTACTACTCCATAGAACAGGTTTGGCGAAAAACGATGTAATAATGTAGATGATCGTGTTCAATATGAAAAAATTACAAACCTATATATTCGTATTCGTTGTTACCATCTCTATCTTTTCCTATTTATACATAGGATATTGGATTGATCGTTCTGAATTCATTCATTTATTATTGCTTGATACCATCTTATTTCTCTGTTTTTTTTATTTTTTTAAGTATTTTCAAAAAAGATTTCATTTTCTTCATATTTTAGGATTAGGCATTTTTTTCAGAGTTCTTTTTTTGTACTCTTCTCCGGAATTATCAAATGATTTTTACCGGTTTTTATGGGATGGGCACCTGATGCGGATCGGGGTAAATCCATTCTTGCATACTCCTTCACAGATTATCGATAAAATCACGTTTCCCCTTGCGGATTCACTGTACGAGGGAATGGGCAGTTTATCGCAAAGCAATTATACCTGTTATCCGCCACTGCACCAATTCATTTTCCTTTTATCCGCCTGGGTATCCCCTTTTAGTATCACCGGGAGCCTGATTTTTTTACATGTCATCATGATATTGGCTGCAATAGGAAATACTATTCTGATTTATAAATTGCTCAAACAATGGAATATAGCCCGATCTAACCTGGTGTTATTCGTGTTAAACCCTTTTGTCATCATAGAATTAACAGGCAATTTACATTTTGAAGGAATCATGATCTTTTTCATAGTATATAGTTTGTATTTGCTTGTAAAAAACAGATATTTTTTAGCCGCTGTAATGTTTGGCCTTGCCATATCCATAAAGCTGATCCCATTAATATTGATCCCGTTATTAATTCATAAACTGAAGATTAAAAAAGGCATGGTATTTTCTGTTTTATCCGGGCTTACATTCATCATACTGTTTTTCCCGTTTTTCAGCAATGAGATGGTCAACCATTTTTTTGCCAGCCTGGAATTATATTTTCAATCGTTTGAATTCAACGCGAGTCTTTATTATATCATACGAAGTATAGGTTATACCATTACAGGTTATAATATCATCCGGACAGCAGGTGTTGTTCTGGCTGCCCTGTCATTTTTAACAATACTTCTAATCGCTTTTAAATCCGATACTTCACGGTGGAAACAAACCGTTCAGGCTATGATGTTTACAATGATCGTTTTTTATATATTTTCAACCACTGTTCATCCCTGGTATATTGCACCCATTGTCGTTTTGTCTGTTTTTACATCATATCGGTTTGTGATTGTATGGAGTTTCTTGATAATCCTTTCATACATAGCATATTCAAATACAGAATTCAAAGAAAATCTCTGGTTATTAGGAATCGAATATGTTACTGTTTTAATCACGTTCTTTGTGGAATACAAAAATCGTCTCAAAAGAGTTTGTTAATCAGCCCTTGTATCTATGAGTGTGTTATAACTGTTTCATCAAAATTGATTATTATGATTATTATTTTGAACAAAGACATTTAAAAATTCATTTTTTACAAGATTTACAACATCTTGCTTTTCAATTTTTTTTCCTAATTCTTTTTCCATAGAAGTAACCGATTTATCTGTAAAACCACATGGATTAATGTAATTGAAATAATTTAGGCCCGTGTTTATATTAAAAGCAAACCCGTGCATGGTGATGCTCCTGCTGGCTCTTACGCCGATAGCACAGATTTTCCTGGCTTTCTCAGGTGTTCGCGTGTCAAGCCATACTCCGGTTGCGCCTTGCATTCGTTCCCCATGTATGTTATAGTTTTTTAAAACATTAATAATGACTTCTTCCAGATTTTCAATATACTTCTTTATTGACAAACTGAAATTTTCCAGGTTAATAATCGGATAACCAACAAGTTGTCCAGGGCCATGATACGTGATATCGCCTCCCCTGTTAATTTTATAATAATGTGCACCTATTTGCTTTAAAAAATCGTCATTAATCAAAAGATTATTTCTGTCACCGCTTTTTCCCAGGGTATATACATGAGGATGTTCACATAAGATGAGATAATCAGGAGTGGGTTGGTTGTTTAATTTAAGGTTGAGTATACGGTTAAATAATTCTTCCTGGTAATCCCAGCATTCCTTAAAATCAATTAATTTAAATTCTTCAAATATTATCTTATTCATCATGACTTCTTTTTATCTAAATGAATATGTTTTTCAGCATGGTAAGAAGATCGCACTAATGGAGCGCTTTCAACAAATGAAAACCCTTTTTTTAATCCCTGGTCTTTGTATTCTTCAAATTGTTCGGGAGGTACAAATCTTTGTACTTCAATGTTTTTATCAGATGGCTGGAGGTATTGGCCAATAGTGAACACGTTGCATCCTGCTTTTAGCGAATCATCCATTGTATGGTAAACTTCGTCATCCGATTCCCCCAATCCTACCATGATCCCTGTTTTTGTAATAATACCGGAGTCACTGATATGTTTCAATACATGAAGGCTCCGGTGGTATTGAGCTTTTGAACGAATTTTGGGTGTGAGCCGTTCAACGGTTTCAAGGTTGTGTGAAATTACCTCGGGCTTCTCTGCTATAATTTTTTCAATAAAATGCTCTTTCCCGTTAAAATCGGGGATCAATACTTCCATTGTAATATCCGGGTTTACAGATTTGACCGTGTGGATGGTTTCTGCCCAAAAACCGGCTCCGAAGTCATCCAGGTCGTCCCGGTCAACCGAGGTGATGACACAATGTTGTATGTTCATTAGCCTGATTGACTCGGCCAGGCGCTTAGGTTCTTGATGGTCAGGTGAATCGGGTTTGCCGCTCCTTACTCCACAGTATTTACATGAACGGGTGCATATGTCACCGAGTATCATGAAGGTGGCCGTGCCATTTCCCCAGCATTCACCGATGTTTGGACATGTTCCGCTCGTGCATATGGTATGCAGCTGATGTTGGTTGACAATATTTTTCGTGGTGGAATATTTTTCCCCTTTTGGAAATTTTACTTTCATCCATCGTGGCAAATGAGGTTTTTTCTGATTTTTACATCCCATGTTTATATCGTTCATGATAAAATTCTGTTTAAAAATGCAAGTTTACAGAAAATTTAAACACTGAAAAATCTGTAAATGGAAAATATTTAACATAGTGATTTTGTTTTACATAAAAATTCAATATTTTTGCACCATCTTTTATAGACATTTAAGCGGACGTGGCGGAATTGGCAGACGCGCTAGACTTAGAATCTAGTGCCTTCACCGGCGTGAGGGTTCGAGTCCCTCCGTCCGCACTACTTTTTGTTTTCAAAGAAAAAAGGATAGAACGAACAAACGAATCAACCCCTTTTTATTAATTTATAAAATTTATCATACAGATTAAAAAATAAAGCGAATGAACATTACCAAAGAAAAAATTGACGATTTAAATGCAGTGCTCAGAGTGAAAATTGAAAAAAATGATTATGAAGAGAGTGTTAAAAATGTATTGTCTGATTACAGGAAAAAGGCTCAAATAAATGGTTTTAGGCCGGGCAAGGTGCCCTTCGGCCTCATCAAAAAAATGTATGGTAAACAGACAAGAGCAAGTGAAGTCAACAAATTGGTGTCCGAATCCATAGCAAAATATCTGGATGAGCAAAACATTCAAATTCTTGGTGAACCAATGATCAAAGAAGAAGAACAGCCAACAATTGATTGGGAAAATGAGGAAGATTTTGAATTTGTATTTGACCTGGGGTTATCTCCGGAAATGAAGATTGATTTTAACAGCAAAATCAAAGTTCCTTATCACATCATTAAAGTAGATGATAAACAGATTGATGAATTTATAGACGAATACTCCCGCAGGTTTGGACAATTTATAGATACAGATGAGATCAAAGGGGAAGAAATTATTAAAGGCGACATACAGGAGCTGAACGCGAACAAAGAACCGAAAGAAGATGGAGTCAAAGCCGACGATGTCACGATTGGCATGAATGTCATTAAAGATGATAACATAAAAGCACTTTTTAACGGTGCAAAGGTGAATGAAACGATCCAATTTAATTTAAAAAAGGCATACCCGAATGATACAGAAATTGCTTCATTATTAAACATCTCAAAAGAACAAGTCCCTGAATTATCAGAAGAATTTTCTTTTTCTATCAAAGAAATCAAAAGTTTTCAACCTGCTGAAATCAACCAGGAACTATTCGACAATGTATATGGAGAAGGCAATGTAAAAACCATGGAAGAATTCAGAGAAAAAGTAGCTGAAGATATTAAGCGAGTAAATGAACAGCAAAGTGAATATAAATTGCACATGGATATTAAAAAGAAACTTCTTAAAAAGGCGGACATTGATTTGCCATCAGAATTCCTGAAGCGATGGATCTTATCAACAAACAAGAACATCACTAAAGAAAAAATTGACGAAGATTTTTCAAAATATGAAGATGACCTTAAATGGCAGGTCGTGAAAAATAATATTGAACGTGAACATGACATTAAAGTCACCAAAGAAGAAATAGAAGAATTTGCTAAAAAATACGCTTTAATGCAATTACAGCAATACGGTATATCCAATCTTCCTGACGAACAACTTCAGAATTTTGCCAATGAAATGTTGAGCAAGGAAGATGAACGCAAACGCATCATAGACAGTAAACGCGACGAAAAGATCATGGCGTTTATAAAAGAGAAACTAACACTTGATGAAAAGAAAGTGTCTAAAGACGATTTTAATAAAATGTTAGAAAAACAACAATGATCATTGTTTTATTCCGTTTTTTAATTTAATTTTAAATTTTTTAAAATAATTGAGATAAAAAAAAGCATGGAAAACGATTTTAAAAATTATGCAACCAAGCATATGGGCATAAGCAGTATGGTATATGATCAGTTTACATCAGTTTACAATAATTACATATCCCCGACCATCATTGAAGAAAGGCAGTTGAATATCGCGTCAATGGATGTTTTTTCACGGTTAATGATGGACAGGATCATCTTTTTGGGAGTGCCCATCAATGATTATGTAGCAAATATCGTACAAGCACAATTATTATACCTGGATTCTGCTGATCCCGGGAAAGACATTCAACTTTACATCAATACTCCCGGGGGAGCAGTACATTCGGGACTGGGGATTTATGATACCATGCAGTGGATCAGAAGTGATGTCTCAACCATTTGTACAAGTATGGCTGCTTCTATGGGGGCTGTTTTGCTTGCATCCGGGACTAATAAAAAGCGCAGCGCTCTTAAGCATGCAAGGGTCATGATTCATCAACCCCTTGGAGGTGCACAGGGTCAGGCATCTGACATTGAAATTACCGCGCGGGAAATATTGAAACTGAAAAAAGAATTGTACACTATTTTAGCACAACACAGTGGCAATCCTTATAAAAAAATAGAAAAAGATTCTGACAGGGATTATTGGATGACTGCACAGGAAGCAAAAGAGTATGGTATGATTGACAATCTTCTCGAGAAAAAAGAAAAACCAGTGGATGATGAAATGTAAACATTACATTGACATGCTGGTTTGAAAGATGTATGACAAATAATACAATTCAATATGGAAAAATGTTCTTTTTGCGGACGCTATAAAAAAGATACAAAACTTTTAATCGCCGGTGTATCTGCACACATATGTGATAAATGCGCGGAACAGGCGAATAGCATAGTCCAGGAAGAAAACAAAAAAACGTCAAAAGAATTTAACTTAAATGATATCAACTTACATAAACCTGTTGAAATCAAAAATTTTCTTGATCAATACGTGATTGGGCAGGACGATGCAAAAAAATATTTATCCGTTGCTGTATATAATCATTATAAGCGGATAAAGTACGACACCAGGCATCAGGATGACGTGGAAATAGACAAATCAAATGTTATTTTGGTAGGAGAAACCGGGACTGGTAAAACACTCCTGGCTCGCACTATTGCCAGGATGCTGAATGTTCCCTTTACCATTGTTGATGCCACCATTCTCACGGAAGCTGGTTACGTGGGTGAAGACATTGAAAGCATCCTCAGCAGGCTTTTACAGGTAGCCAATTATAATGTTGAAGCAGCAGAAAAAGGCATTGTATTTATAGATGAAATTGATAAAATATCAAGAAAAAGTGACAATCCTTCTATTACCCGGGATGTGTCTGGTGAAGGTGTTCAACAGGGCCTGTTGAAACTGCTGGAAGGTTCAGATGTCAATGTGCCTCCCCAGGGAGGACGTAAGCATCCTGACCAGAAAATGGTTAATATTAACACCAAGAACATCTTGTTTATTTGTGGCGGCGCTTTTGACGGGATCGAAAAAAAGATATCACAACGATTGAATACCAACAAGGTAGGTTTCAATGCACAGCAGGAAACAGAAAATATTGACCGGGATAATTTACTGCAATACATTGCTCCTCAAGACCTCAAAGCATTCGGGCTGATCCCCGAGATTATCGGGCGCCTGCCTGTCATTACACATTTGGATCAACTGGACAGGAACGCGCTGAGAAAAATACTCGAAGAACCCAAGAATTCAATCATCAAACAATACAAAAAGCTTTTTGAATTAGAGGAAATACAACTACATTTTGATTCCGAAGCATTGGATTATATTGTCGATAAATCCATAGAATATAAGCTCGGGGCAAGAGGACTGCGCTCGATTTGCGAAGTCATCATGTCAGACCTGATGTTTGACATTCCTTCGAAAAAAGATATTGAAGAAGTGACCGTATCAAAAGAGTATGCCAAATCAAAAATTGAAAAATTCAATTTGAATAAGTTACAGGCCGCGTAATGTCAAAGATATTGAATGATCATGTGAAAGAAAGCAATTAATAAATCCACCCCTTCCATATATATCTTACATCGCGAATTTCATGATAGCGCTTGCAATGGCCAGAAAAATTGTTATGAATAAAACACCTCTTGCAGTCCTTAAAAAATTGAGCCATATAAAAATAAAAAAAGGTGCCAGGTTGGGAATAATGCAGAGAGAAAGTATTTTTCCCAGCATGGCTCCTTTGACAATAGCTTCAAATAAATATTCATTCCGGGCATATGGTTTTAGAGTCACGTGGTAAAAGATAAAAAAAGATATGACGGGGATTAACAAACCTATGATGATCCCAACGGCCAATGAATCGAATTTTGATATTTTGCTCATTTTTTAAATTTATATGTTAAGTTATTCTTCGTCCCAGGTCCAGTGTTTCATGTGTTCAAGTGCCCTGTACGCGGTTAAATCGCTATGCAATGGCACCACCGAAACATAATCGTGTTTCAATGCCCATTCATCAGAATCTTCCGCGTCGTGCTCATCGTTTCGGAAATTTCCGGTTAGCCAGTAATATTCCCTTTTACCCGGGTCAACGCGTTTGTCAAATTCTTCTATCCACAACCCTTTCGTCTGCCTGCAGCTTCGGATACCTTTGATCTTATCCAATGGGACATTCGGGATATTCACGTTCAAACAAATTTCTCTCGGGAGGTTCGTGTTGATGACCGTGTTGATGATTTTTTTGACATACGCGATGGCAGCTGAAAAATCTGCATTTGCAGAATGATTGAGCAATGAAAAGCCAACAGAAGCAATGTCATTGATGCCGCCTTCAAGAGCCGCGGCAATGGTGCCGGAATAAATTGCACTCACCGAAGCATTTGATCCATGGTTGATCCCCGAGACCAGTAAATCGGGTTCACGATCCAATATTTGGTCCAGGGCTATTTTTACACAATCAACTGGTGTACCCGAACATTTATAGATCGTTAAATGTTCAGTGTCTTTTATTTTATTTAGCCGTATCGGGTGATTGATGGTGATTGCATGTGACATGCCTGAAAAAGCTGTTTCAGGTGCAACACATACAATTTTACCAAAACCCGAAAGTGCTTCAATCAGGCTTCTCAACCCTTTTGCATCGAATCCATCATCATTGGTAACTAAAATTAATCGTTCCGTTTCTTTTTTCACGTTTAAGTTCTTTTTATTCAAATTGCAAAGCTATAAATTATACACTAAAGAAACTTTTAAGATGCAAAAAAATTTTATTTACTTTTGTCTTTTAAATCAGACTAACAAATAAAAGGGTTTTATGAAGATATCATATCAATGGCTGAAGCAGTATCTTAACACGGATTTATCACCGGAAGCATTATCAGAGATCATGACCAATACCGGGCTCGAGGTCGAAAGCCTGGTATCTTACTTCCCTGTAAAAGGAGGATTGAAAGGCGTTATTGTAGGGGAGGTGATGAGTTGCGAAAAACATCCCCGGGCAGATAAGCTGTCGGTTACAAAGGTGAATATAGGAAATGAGCAGGTTGTGCCCATTGTATGCGGCGCTCCAAATGTAAAAGCAGGGCAGAAGGTGCCGGTAGCCACCGTGGGAACAGTTTTATATAAAGGAGAGGAACAACTTACAATCAAAAAAGCCAAGCTTCGCGGGGAAACTTCGGAAGGGATGATCTGCGCTGAAGATGAAATAGGAATGGGAACCAGTCACCAGGGCATCATGGAATTAGACCCGGATGCTGTTCCTGGCACACCGGCAAATGAATATTTTAATATAGAAGAAGACACGGTTTTTGATATTGATTTAACACCCAATAGGATAGACGCGGCTTCCCATTTTGGGGTAGCCAGGGATTTAGCTGCTGCTTTGCATCAACAAGGTAAAGAAGCCTCCCTTGCTAAACCTTCTGTAGATGATTTCGTGCCTGATAAACACGCTTTAAATGCAGAAGTGGCCATCGAAGTGCCTGAAGCATGCCCCCGGTATGCAGGAGTTTGTATCGCTGATGTAGAAGTAAAAGAATCTCCCCGATGGCTTCAGAACAGGCTTAAGGCAGTGGGCCTCAATCCTATTAATAACATTGTAGACATTACAAATTACGTGTTGCATGAAACCGGACAACCCCTGCATGCATTTGACCAGGAAAAAATAAGTGGAAATAAAATTATTGTAAAATGTCTGCCTGAGAAAACAGAATTTGTCACGCTCGATGAAGAGAAGAGAACGCTGTCAGAAGATGACCTGATGATATGCAATGCAGAAGAAGGAATGGCCATGGCCGGGATATTTGGTGGAATGGATTCCGGTGTAACCGCTAAAACAAAGAATGTATTCATTGAAAGCGCTTATTTTAATCCCGTGTATATCCGCAAAACAGCTAAACGACATGGAATCAGCACCGATTCTTCATTTCGTTTTGAACGGGGTGCTGACCCTGAAAATACGCTGTATGCCCTCAAGCGAGCAGCCTTGCTGATGAAAGAAATTGGCGGCGGAACCATTGCATCCGATATTATTGATGAATACCCGGACCCGGTATATCCTAAACAAGTTCAATTATCCATGTTGCAATTGAATAAATTCATCGGACAGGATATTCCGGCCAATACCATTAAACAAATACTCCTTGATCTTGATTTTGAAATACTGAATGAAACAAACGGGGTGTTTGAGCTTAAAGTGCCTCTTTACAGGGTAGATGTGACAAGGGAAGCGGATGTGATTGAAGAAATTTTGAGGATCTATGGATATAATAATATTGAAGCACCGGAAAAACTAAATGCCAATTTATCTTTTGCTGCCCCGGTGGAGGATGAAGAAATACAAAACAATGTTTCACATTTGCTCACCTCAAATGGATTCAATGAAATAATGGTCAATTCACTGACTAAATCAGCATATTATGAACAATTATCATCATACCCCCAATCACGGTGCGTGCAGGTTTTGAATCCATTAAGCAATGATTTGAATGTTTTACGCCAAACTTTATTATTTGGTGGTTTGGAAACCATATCACGCAATATAAAACATAAAAATCCACATTTAAAACTTTATGAATTCGGGAATTGTTATGCTTATATTCCTGCTGATAAAACCAACAATGAACCCTTGTCGGCGTATCGCGAAGGATTACACCTGGGGCTCTTTTTAAGTGGTGATCATGACATTCCGAACTGGGCCATGAAACAAAAGGCCTCTGATTTTTTTCATATCAAATCCTATACTGAATTAATTTTGGAACGCTTGGGATTATTGGATTTGGAATTTGAATTGAACGAGTTTGACTCGGGTATTTTTTCCGAAGCACTTCAGTATAAATATGATAATAAGCTGATTGCTGAAACGGGGAAAATAAAAAAGAGCATACTTGAAACATTTGAGATCGAATCAACGGACGTGTATTTTTCTGACATGCATTGGTATAACGTGTTGGAATTGGTAAAAGACAAATCCATTACATATAAAGAAATTCCCAAGTACCCGGGTGTAAAAAGAGATTTGTCATTACTGTTAAATAAACATATAAAATATCAGCAAATTAAAGAATTGGCATTTAAGACCGAGCAACGAATACTTAAGGATATTACTTTATTTGATATTTATGAAAGTGATAAAATTGGAAAAGACAATAAATCATACGCGGTCAGCTTCACCTTTCAAAAAGAGAATAAAACATTGACAGATAAAGAAGTGGATAAGATCATGAACAAGCTGATAAACGTGTTTGAGAAAGAGATGGATGCCAGGATCAGGTAAATCCCGTGGTATATAATAATGAATACAATGGAACATATAGAGCATATTCAGGGTGATATTACAACATTGCATGTTGACGCGATTGTTAATGCAGCGAATAAAAGCCTCCTGGGAGGAGGAGGTGTGGACGGTGCCATCCACAGGGCTGCAGGTAAAGAACTTCTTGAAGAGTGCAGAACCCTGGGAGGCTGTAATACAGGAGATGCAAAAATAACAAAAGGCTACCGGTTACCTGCAAAATACGTGATTCATACCGTGGGCCCCGTGTGGCATGGAGGAAAAAACAATGAAACAACATTGCTTGCAAATTGTTATGTAAATAGTTTAAAATTAGCAGTCAGCCATGATATTAAAACCATTGCATTCCCGTGTATCAGTACAGGTGTTTATCATTTTCCAAAAGAACAGGCAGCAGAGATTGCCATTCATGAATCAATATCTTTTCTTGAAAAAGATGACAGGATCCAAAAAATAATTTTCGTGGCCTTTGACCAGGAAAACCATGACATCTATAGATCTTTATTAAATGGTGATTGTCAATGATATGAACAATGAGCATTCAACTAAAAACAAACAAATGAACAAAAAATCCGGTACTGTAAAAAAATATATTTCTCTCATTAAATTTGAGCATACACTTTTTGCAATGCCCTTTGCTATCATTGGTTATTTTCTAGCTTTATACCGGACGAATGCAGAATTTCAATGGGTGTTACTGTTGTACGTGTTATTGTGCATGATATTTGCACGGAATGCCGCCATGGCATTCAACAGGTATATAGACAGGGCCTCTGATAAAGAAAACCCGAGAACATCCGGGAGAGAACTTCCAAGAGGATTACTGAACCCGGGCGCTGTTTTGATATTTGTAATAATTAACTGCATTTTATTTATTGGCACCACGTTTTTTATTAATACAATGGTTTTTTACCTTTCTCCCCTGGCCCTGGCGATCGTGTTAGGATATAATGTTGTAAAAAAGCATACCATATTCGGGCATTTTGTCCTGGGGCTGGGGTTGTCACTGGCTCCTATTGGAGCATACCTGTCCGTTACAGGGGCCTTTGACCTGCTGCCTGTATTGTTTTCTGTAATTGTTATCTTTTGGGTGAGTGGATTTGATATCATTTATTCTTTGCAGGACGAGCAATTTGATAAATCACACGCGATAAGGTCTATCCCGGCAAGAATTGGCCAAAAAAATGCACTCATCGTGTCCGTTGCACTTCATTTTACATGCGTGTTGTTGGTGTTGTATACAGGATATTACGCTGGTTTTGGAGTTTTGTACTGGATCGGTGCCCTGATTTTTTCCGCCTTGCTTTTTTATCAGCACATCATCATTAAGCCAAATTATTTTAAAAAAATAAGCATTGCTTTTTTCGTGTCAAACAGTCTTGCCAGCTCTATCTTTGCAATTTTTACAGTGCTTGATCTTTTGCCACTGTTTTTCTAATTAG
>CAYPTK010000035.1:0-13232 GCA_964413555.1 uncultured Bacteroidales bacterium
AAAGGCACTGCCGGTTGATTCGTATCATTTTATCATAGATTTAAAAGGAAATGGAAAACATATTATTACCGGGCAGGTGACGATATTGAGGTAGTGAAGATGCATAAAAAAAGGCGCTGGTCTAAGGCGCCTTTTTTATTCGTGTTGTCAGTAAAGTTCGACTAATTTTTTCAGGCGCTTGCATTTAATCGCTCATTTATATCTGCAAGCATTGCAAGCCTTGTTACTGAATATAAGCAAAACAACAGGCATTCCGGGCAGGCCCAAATTAAGAGTATTTAAATTAAAAAATATGTTGTGGGATATAATAAAATGTTGAAATTTGTAGTATTTTATAAAAGAAATATTTAAGTTTATATGGAATATTTCATAATAAAAATCTATAAAATATTTATTACTTAAATTTTAGAATGACACTTATAAAGAATATTTTTCTTTTAATCCTTTTTGTGATAATTACTTTAAAAGGTACTATCGCGAGCAATAGAACAATTGATTATCACAATATTATTTTTGAACATATCACTCCGGATGATGGCCTGCCTTATCCGACCATTAATGATATTCTACAGGATGAGCAGGGTTTTATGTGGTTTGCTACAGAAAATGGGCTTTGTCGTTATGATGCATATAATTATAAAATTTATCAACATGATCCTTTAGATACTAATAGTTTACCAAACAACAATGTTTTATGTTTGTTAGAAGACAGAAATAATAATTTATGGATAGGAACAAGCTATGGATTATGTGTATTGGATAAATATACAGGTGAAATCACCCGGTTTTTTAATGAGTCGGAAAATCATCAATCTTTATGGGATAATTCTGTGAATGATTTGATACAAGATAGAAAGGGTAATATATGGATAGGAACAAGCAAAGGGTTAAATATTTATAATGAAAATCGTGGAACCATTGAGCGCTATAATTTTGATATAAATATATTAAAAGGAAAGGGTCAAAATATTTCCTGCAAGATTTTGTATAAAGATTATGAAAATAATATATGGATAGGAACATGGGGACACGGATTGATTAGATTAAATATTGACGAGAAAATAATAAAACAATATTTTTTAGCTAAAAAAGCTCATCAAAAACCTGTATCTTTTATTGAACAAGATCGTGATGGAAATTTACATGTAGGTTATAAGAATCAACATGTCTTATTTAGTATTAAAACCGGGGAAATAATTGATACATTAATGAAATTTCAAGGGGCTATCCGGTCTGCAATGATTGATGATAATAAAAACGTATGGATAGGGGGAGATAAAGAATTGTTGATTTATACAGGTAAACCTTTTCATACCCCAATAAGATATGTACCGGATGATGATAATCCATATAGCATATCCGAGGGAAATATAAATAAAATTTACAGGGATCATGCCGGGAATATTTGGATTTCATCTACAGGTAAAGGGGTTGATGTATATTATAAATATGAAAATAATTTTAATCAATATTATTATCCAATAAAAAGCCCTGTACATCGTGATTATGGTAAAGAATTGTTTATAGATAGCAGAGGGTACTTGTGGTATGGTACATTTGGAGATGGATTACTTTTATTTGATAAAGAACTTCGATTTATAAATCGTTTTTATCATAATGATTTGAATAATAAGAGTTCTTTGGCAGGAAATTATATTTGGTGTATTAAAGAAGACAGACAAAAGCATATTTGGATAGGTACTGATAATGGGATATCTGTCTATAATCCGTATACGAAAGAGTTTATTAAGACAATAAGAAAAAATGATAAGAAAGAAAACACAATCACCCATGATTTAATACTGGATATTTTATTTGACAATGATGGAAATATTTGGATTGCTACCCAGGAAGGCCTAGATATAATTACGCCGGGGACAGACAGTGTTATTCATATTACAGAAGAAGACGGGATATGTCATTATAAAGTCATTGAAATGATTAAGGATCGAAGCGGGAAAATATGGTTAGGAACATATAATGGGTTGTCCTGTTATGACCCCGATAAACATAAATTCAAGAATTATATTTATAATCCTAAGAACAATGGTGAATTAAGTAATCAGTTAATTAATGCTATTTACCAGGATAGTGCCGGGTTTATTTGGGCAGGAACAGACAATGGATTGAATAAGCTAAATCCAAGTACGGACAAGGTTGAATATATTTTTGAAAAAGACGGATTGATTAATAATCATGTAAACAATATATTTGGAGATAACATGGGGAATTTATGGATTAACACCCCTTTGGGTATTTCTAAAATTAATGTTAAAGAAGGGATGATTGTAAATTATGGAAGGGATGATGGTTTAAAAATAAACCATACAGGAATGTATATGCAAGATGATAATTTGTATTTAGCGGGAGAAAATACAGGATTTTATAAATTTAGTATTCATGAAATCAAATCCAATCCTCTTGTTCCACCGGTTTATATTACAGAAATAAGAGTCAATGGAACACGGTTTAAAAAGAATTATAGTACGATTTTATCCAACGGCCAACAAAAGGAAGAGAAGATAAGGTTTACACATAACCAGTCATCACTTGAATTTAATTTTACAGCTTTAAACTTTGTTTCGTCCAATAAAAATCAATATAAATATATATTAGAAGGATTTGATGGCAGGTGGATTGAAAGTCCTGCACAACAGCGTTATGCTGTATATAATAATTTGTTGCCCGGAGAATATATATTTAAAGTTAAAGGTTCGAATAATAATGCTGTATGGAATGAAGAGGAAGCCTCGTTTCAATTTACAATATTACCACCATGGTGGAAAACATGGTGGGCATATCTTTTATATGTTATAATATTCATAAGTTTTGTTTATTTATTTGTTTATATCAGAAAGAATTCAATGCAATTAAAAATTCAAAAAGAAAAAGCGAGGATGCAGCATGAAATGGATGAAATGAAATTGAATTTTTTTACTGACATATCTCATGAATTAAGGACACCACTTTCTTTGATTAAAGGTGTAGTTGACAGGTTATTTAACATAGAGATAAAGCATATAACAAAAGATAATGTAAAAAAATATTCTGGGTTGTTAAAACGGAATTCTGAACGGTTACTTATGCTGATTGATCAAATAATGGATATTCGGAAGTTAGATAAAGGAAATATTTCGTTAACCGTGCAGAAAATGGAAATTGTACAATTCATTAAAAATATTGCAGTAGATTTTCAGGAGACCGCTCAAGCACAGGGGATTCGGTTTACATTTGATAATGTTTTTTCTGCCCTGGAAGGATGGATTGATAAGGATAAAATGGAAAAAATCATTTATAATTTATTATCGAATGCATTGAAATATACAACGAGTAAAGGTACTATTCATATGAAAATTAAAAAACCTGATTTGTTGTTACACGGGGATGAAAATAAAGACGATTTTATTTCAATTTATGTTTTTAATTCTGGTGAGCCCATTCCTGAAAATGAATTATCCCGGATTTTTGAACGATACCATCGATTACCTGATGTTAAATACACAAATCAACAGGGAACTGGTATTGGATTGTCTTTGGTGAAAAAACTCACAGAAATCCATAAAGGAAAGATTCATGTTAAAAGTATACCCGGGGAAGGGAATACATTTGAAATAATAATACCCGTGTCAAAACATTTTTATGATGAAAAGGAAATCGAAAAAAGACCCGGGAAACCATTTTTATCCGGGAATGATATTTCCTTTAAATTGTCTGAAAATAAAACAAAAGAATCCTTTGAAACATTTACTCGTCAAAACAAAGGAGGTAAAGATTTTCCTGAATTATTAATTGTTGAGGATAATCAGGATGTGAGGGATTTTATCAAAATGCTTTTCAATGAAAAATTTAACATATATGAAGCTTCCAACGGAAAAGAAGGGCTAGAAATAGCTCGCGATATTATTCCGGATATTATTATTGCCGATATTGTAATGCCTGAAATGGATGGTATTGAATTAAGCAGATTAATAAAAGATGACATTAACACAT
Organism: uncultured Bacteroidales bacterium; assembly: GCA_964413555.1. GTDB lineage: Bacteria > Bacteroidota > Bacteroidia > Bacteroidales > JBBRXJ01 > CAYMKE01. The sequence goes on from CAYPTK010000035.1 coordinate 3,991, forward strand.
CTCATGTTCCTCTTATTATGTTGACTGCACGCACGCGTACTGAATCTCAAATTAAAGGTTTCCGTGCAGGTGCAGATGCATACATTACAAAGCCGTTTGATGAACAGATACTTCAAACCAGGGTATACCAATTATTGGAATCCCGTGAGAAATTGCGTGAAAAATATGGGAAAAATTTTGCTGTACTACCCGAGAAATCAAATAAAAAACTTGAATCTGCTGATGATAATTTTTTAGAACAAGTAATATTTAATATTGACGATAATATTTCCAATGCCCGACTGAGCCCTGATTTTCTTGTTGAGAAATCGGGAATGTGTAAGACAAATTTTTATAAAAAATTCAAAAGTCTTACAAATTATCCTGTTAATAAATTTATAATGATTTATCGCTTAAAAAAAGCTGCACAGCTAATACAGGAATCGGATTTGTCAATTTCTGAAATTTCTTATTTAGTAGGATTTACATATATATCTCACTTCACGCGTAATTTTAAAGAACATTTTGGTAGTTCCCCGTCTGAATTTAAAAATAAAAATAATGACAAGAGCATATAAAAAAGGGAGGTAACGATATAATAATGGATTATAAAAGAGAACATGTACAAAGGTTAACGGTTGATTTTTTTAACCGGGACGTATTGGATGTTGCTCCTTGTCTTCTTGGTAAAATATTGGTCAGGGTATTTGATGACGGAAGAAAAGAGCAGTACAGAATTACAGAATTGGAAGCATACCGCGGAGAAGAGGATTTGGCATGTCACGTGAGCAAAGGCAAAACTTCACGGAATAAAGTAATGTATGGCCAGGCTGGATTAATATATGTATACCTTGTATATGGCATGCATTGGATGTTTAATATTGTTGTAAATGAAGTGGATATACCACAAGCTATTCTTATCAGGGGATTAGAAAATTTGAACGGCCCGGGGAGACTCACCAAAAGGTTAAACATTGATGCCGGTTTTTATGGAGAAGATATCTGTAACTCATCACGAATACACGTGCTGAATGCACCGGAAGTTAAGCATTATGAACAAGAACCCAGGATTGGTATTGACTATGCAGGGGATTTATGGAAAAATAAACCCTGGAGGTATATTTCAGAAACATAATAGATTATTTATAATAATATTTATTTGAGAATTTCAAATGAAACCGTTACTTTTATAAAAAAAAATACATGAACCATTCTTATAAATTTGAGACATTGCAATTGCATGCCGGACACCAGGTTGATAAAGACACCCATTCCAGGGCTGTTCCTATATATCAAACAAGCTCATTTTTATTTAACGATGCCTCCCATGCAGCTAACCTTTTTCAATTAAAAGAATTTGGAAATATATACAGCCGGATCATGAATCCTACTGTTGACGTATTTGAAAAACGAGTTGCCGCGTTGGAAGGAGGTGTTGCATCACTTGCTACATCATCCGGGCAATCGGCACAATTTATAGCACTGACTACCTTGGCTGAAAGTGGTGACAATATCGTGTCATCTCCATATTTGTACGGGGGTACCTATAATCAGTTTAAGGTACAATTTAAAAAACTCGGTATTCATGTAAGGTTTTCCAAAAACCTGGAACCAGGTGAAATAGAAAAATATATTGATGAAAATACAAAAGCCATATATGTTGAAACCATTGGGAATCCTGCATTTGCAGTGCCGGATTTCAGGGGCATTTCTGAGATCGCGAAAAAGAATGGCATTCCTTTGGTAGCAGACAACACGTTTGCAGGTGCCGGCTATTTGTGTCGTCCAATTGAACATGGGGCAAATATTGTTGTAGAATCTGCTACAAAGTGGATTGGAGGACATGGCACTTCAATAGGAGGAGTGATTACAGACGGGGGAAATTTTAATTGGAATAATGGAAAATTCCCACAATTTACAGAACCTTCAGAGGGATATCATGGATTGGTTTTTTGGGATCAATTCGGGGCATCTTCTCCTTTTGGGAATATTGCATTTATTGTTAAAGCAAGGGTCGAAAACCTAAGAGATTATGGTAATTCAATGAGTCCTTTCAATGCCTTTTTATTTTTACAGGGGTTGGAAACCCTTTCATTGAGGATGCAAAGGCATGCAGAAAACACGCTTCATATAGCACGATGGTTGGAGCATCAAGAGTGGGTAGAGAAAGTAAACTACCCCGGGCTTACTTCAAGTCCTTATCATAATATTGCTGCAAAATACCTTCAAAATGGCTATGGTGGAGTATTAACTTTTACAATAAAAGGAGGAAAAAATAAAGCACGTGATCTTGTCAATAATGTAAAGTTGATAAGCCATCTTGCAAATATTGGCGACGCGAAGACGTTGATTATCCATCCTTCCTCAACCACTCATGATCAGCTCACGGAAGAAGAACAAATTGTTGCAGGTATTGATCCTGCAATGCTTCGGTTGTCGGTTGGCCTGGAACATACAGATGATATTAAAAATGATTTGCTTCAGGCATGGAATACCTGAAACGGCCAAAGTATTCAGAGGTGTAAATATGGTTTTTTTATCTAAATTTAAATAAAAATATGATCATCCATCTTTTAGAGCAAACCCTTGTAATTACAGGATTTATATTATCAATGATGTTGATCATTGAATATATTAATGTACAGACAAGGGGAGCGTGGATTAAAGGATTGAAAAAGTCCGGGTGGCTTCAATTATTAATCGCGTCTGCTTTAGGGATTATCCCGGGTTGTTTGGGGGCGTATGCTGTAGTTTCAATGTACACCCATAATGTAATTGGGTTTGGAGCACTTGTTGCATCAATGATTGCAACTTCCGGTGATGAAGCGTTTATTATGTTTTCTATGATGCCCGGAACAGCACTAAAAATTACCATTATACTTTTTGTCGTTGGAATAATTACAGGGGGTATTATTCATTTTGTCACGAAGAAGAAAAATTTTCAACCGACAAACTTTGCTTATCCTCTTCATGAAGAGCATATCGAATGCAATTGTTTTGCATGGAAAGATATTCCCGGTTATTTTAAACACCTTACTTTTCAACGTGCCGTTTTATTGTTTTTCATGGCATTGTTTGCATTTCTGATTGGTACGGAATCTATTGCAGGTCACGATCATGGTGAATCGGGGCATTATTTAAGGATTACTTTATTGGTTGTTATATGCATAGCCATTTTTATTATTGCTACAGTTCCTGAACATTTTCTTGAAGCTCATATTTGGGAGCATATTATCAAAAAGCATTTTATACAAATTTTTCTTTGGATATTTGGAATTTTACTGGTATTGCATTTTCTTTTAGAAGCAATAGATGTTGAGCAATGGATACAAAACAACCAGCTCCCTTTGTTGGTTTTAGCTGTATTAATCGGTATTATTCCACAATCAGGGCCTCACTTAATATTTGTCACGTTATTTATTAGCGGGCATTTACCTTTAAGTATCCTTTTAGCGAATTCTGTTGTTCAGGATGGACATGCTTCTTTGCCCCTGTTCGCTGAATCTAAAAAAAGCTTTTTATTCGTGAAGTTAATCAACGTTATTATCGGGATGATTATTGGATTAATGGGTGTGTTGGGAGGATGGTAACAGGAATGAGAGTTAATTTTTTATTCATGAATAAATAATTACATTTACATTTAGAAATATAAATTATACCAAAATATGGAAAAAGAAATTAAACTTGATGATCTGGATAAAAAAATTATTTCTTTGATCTCTAAAGATGCACGTATTCCATTTCTTGAAGTTGCAAGAGAGTGTAATGTCTCCGGAGCAGCTATTCATCAAAGGATTCAACGGTTATCCAAACTTGGTATTATCGCCGGGTCAGAATATTTGATTAATCATCATAAAATTGGATATCACACGAGAGCATATATCGGTGTGTTTTTGGATAAAGCGTCGATGTATGAAGATGTGGCGAAAGATTTGGAGAAAATACCAGAAATCACAGAATGTCATTATACTACGGGGAATTATTCCATTTTTATAAAAATTTTTGCTAAAAATAATGAGCATTTAAAGACCATTCTGGTCGAAAAATTGCAATCTATAAAAGGCATTGCACGAACAGAAACCTTTATTTCTTTAGAAGAACGATTTAAAAGACAGTTGCCCGTGATTGATGTATAAAGGAGAGCCCGGGTTTAATATTGTCTTTGTCTTACTGCTTCATACATAATCACGGAAGCAGCAACCGAGACATTCAAAGATTTTATGTTTCCAATTAATGGAATTTTGACTATTTCATCTGACATTTCCAATATATCATTTGAAATTCCTTTTTCTTCATTTCCCATGATCAATAAAAAAGGGACCGTGTAATCAGATTGATATATACTTGATGAAGCTTTTTCGGATGCACTTATAATATGTAGCCCGCTGTTTTTTAAGAATGTTATGGTTGTTTTAATATTGAAACTTCTGCAGACAGGAATGTGTTGCAGTGCACCTGCAGATGTTTTAACAGCATCCGCGTTGATTTGAGCAGACCCTTTCCCTGGAATGATTATGCCATGCGCCCCGGAGCACTCGGCAGTTCTGGCTATAGCTCCAATGTTTCTCACGTCTGTTATACCGTCTAAAAAAAGGAAAAAAGGGTCTTGTCCTTTTTCATAAATACCCGGTAATAAGAGCTCAATATTTTGATACGTGATCAATGAAACGAGAGCAATAACTCCCTGATGGTTTTTATTACCCGATAATTTTTGAAGTTTAACAGGTGGAACCACTTGTAACGGGATTGATTTTTCTTTTGCTAACCTGTATATATCTGAAGCGATATTGTTACGGAATCCGCTTTTCAGGTATATTTTTTCAATGCTTTTGCCACTTTTTATTGCTTCAATGACAGGCCTGATTCCATAAATATACAGGTCTTTTTCTTTTTTGGGACGTTTATAATTTCCGGGATTTGTCAACTTATTTATTTTTTAATGGTCAAACCCTGACACCAATAACCAAGATATCATCAATTTGTGAATAGTCGCCTCTCCATTCTTTCATTGTTTGGTCTAGGATTTGATATTGTTCTTTCATGGGTTTTTTATGAATTTTTAAAAGCATTTCTTTAAACCGTTTTTTAAAGAATTTTTTGCCTTTATCACCACCAAACTGGTCTACATAACCATCAGAGAAAACATATAAGCAATCCCCTTTTCGTGCTTTGATTTCGTGATTTGAAAAAAGATCATTTTTTTCGTGATAAATCCCGATAGGCATCTTATCTCCCTTGTATTCTGTCAGTTCTTCATCCCTTATCAGGATCAGTGGATTGTAGGCACCTGAAAATTGCAGAGAATTTGTCTGTTGGTCTAATATACATAACGCGATATCCATTCCGTCTTGTGTTTCCCCGGATTTTCCTGTTTGATGTAATGAATCAACGACATATTTTCTTAATTCATTTAATATTTCATTTGCCTTAATATTTTTGTATTTATTTACAATTTCATTCATGAATGCAATACCCAGCATGCTCATAAAAGCTCCCGGAACACCATGTCCTGTGCAATCAGCAGCAGTAAAATACGTTTTATTATCTTTTTTGTTTAACCAGTAAAAATCACCGCTGACAATATCCCTGGGCCTGAAATAGATGAAATGATCAGGTAGACTTTCATTAAGAATATCTTCGGGTGGAATAATGGCTTTTTGGATACGGCTGGCGTATTGAATACTATCAGTAATTTCCTGTTTTTGCCTGAATATTTGATCCCTTTGCTGGCTAATCTCTACATTTTGTTCTTCTAATAATATGTTGGCTTTTCTTTTGTCATTGTATTGTTTAAACAGGAGCAGGGAAAATATAAGAATCAACATTAATCCACCCATTGCCGAATATATCAAAACCCGCTGGCGTTTATTTTCAGCTTCCTGGCGTTTATTTTTCTCGTTTAGGTATTTAATGCGCTCTTCTTTTTTTTCTGTTTGGTATTTGGTTCTTTGTTCTTCTATAGTTTCAAGGTATTTATCTTTTAATGTAGAATCTTTTAATTGAGAATAGTTTTTGTAATAATCAAGCGCTTTGCTATTGTTTCCGATTTTTGCATGCAATTCTGAAAGTTGTTTATATGTATCCAATAGCTCTTTGGGTAGATCCATTTCCTTTAATAATTTGAGAGCTTCTTTATAATAACTGAGTGCTTTTTGGTACTCTCCTGTTTCCATGTATATCTGGCCGATTTGCATTTGGGATAAAGCAATTTCTTTTTTATCTTTTAGTTCTTTGAATTTTTCCAGGGCATTGAAAATATAATTTTTTGCCAGTGTATATTGCTTGTTTTCTATGTATATGGCACCCATATTTGTCTGAGATTTAGCAATCGTTGTTTTATTATTAATTTTTTTTGCATGTTCTAATGCTAATTTAAAATTCTCAAGAGCTTTGGGATATTTTTTCTGTTTTTGATATATAATACCTATACTATTCAACAAGTTGGCCATGTTTGTCGTGTCATTAATGCTTTTAAACAGTTTATATCCTCGTTTATAATAATCCAGGGCTTTATCGATATCAACTTCAAAATAAAAATATACATTTCCAATATTGCTTACTGATCTTGCCATTCCTAACGTGTCTTGTCTGTATTCCTGTATTTTAAGGGTGTTTTGATAATTTTCAATGGCTTTTTCATATTTGCCCCAGTTTTTATAAATCACACCGATATTAAGGTATACGGTAGCAAGATCCTCTTGGTTATCAGTCATTTTTAAAATTTCCAGTTGTTGTTTCCAATGGTCTAAAGCTTTTTTATATAATCCTTTTCGGTAATAATATAATCCCAAATGTTGTAAGGCTATAGCCTCCATTTCCTGATTTTCTAATTCCCTGGAAAGTAATAATGTTTTTTCGGAGTATTCTTTGAATTTATCATAATTCTCTAAATAGTAATATATAATTTCCATACTATTATACGCCTTGAGAATTTCTTTCCTGTAATTAACTTTTTTAGCAGATTCTATTGCTTTTTTATGATTATTCAAAGAATTTATATAATCTTTTTCTTCACGATAAATAAACCCGATCCTGTTATACGCTTTGGCTACCTGCTCATAATTCTTTACTTCTTTGGCAATTTTAAGAGCCTTTTTCGCATGGGTCAAAGAATATTGTATTTTATTTTCATTATAATATTCCCTGGCTAAATAATTATGAATAGCCGGTTTTTGTTTTATATCTGCTTGAAGTAAAACATTTTTAATGCTGTCATAATTCACCTCTTGGCCAGCAGTTATGTTAGGGAATACAAGATGTAATAAAATCAGGCTTGTATATAAATGATATAACTTCTTAAGCATTTTCATAACTCAAAAATACTAAAAATTTAGTCTTTTTAATCGATCTTTTAATGATTAATTTTTTGCTCGCGTGATAATATATCTTTTATCGCGAAATAATAATGTACAAAAAATCATCCGTACTTGTAATTTTCCTTTTTTAGTGTTAATTTAGTACTTTAATATAAATTGTCTGTAAAGACAATGGTTGGTTCATAAGGTTTGACAGTGGGATTTACAATGTCCAAAATGTAATCCTGGAGCATACGTGATGACGTCAGCGGACATTATGGGCAAACACTAAATTTAAAAAACTAACGTGTATGAAAAAAATTATTATTTCCCTCCCGTTTATCCTTTTTATGATTTCATGTAGTATGTTTAAAAAAACAACATTAGACATACCCGCTGAACGTTTGGATTCAGTTGTGGATAAACGAAACGGGCATGTATACAAAACAGTAAAAATACTTGAACAGTGGTGGATGATGGAGAACTTAAATATTGGAAAAAGGATAGATGGAGATAATGAGCAAACAAATAATGACGTGATAGAAAAGTTTTGTTATAAAAACGATAGTTTAAATTGTCAAAAATACGGGGGGCTTTATCAATGGGAGGAAGTCATGCAATATCAAACCAATGATAAAGATAAATCATTAAAAGGAATTTGTCCTGAAGGATGGCATGTCCCTACAGATAAAGAATGGATGGAAATGGAAATATGGCTTGGAATGCATAATACACAGGCCGATGATATTGGATTCAGGGGAATTACAGAAGGAGATAAATTAAAAGTGGCTGAAAAATGTAACAAGGGGAAATATTGTAATATGTCAGGGTTTAGTGCCTTGATGGGAGGACGGAGAGATCATAAAGGGTATTTTTTTGGAATCAATGTCACGGGCAATTACTGGACTGCTACATCTACGGATGAAAATAAATCATGGTACCGGCAATTATCATCCAGTTCGCCACAGGTAAAACGGGATAAAGAAAAACAGTCATCAGCATATTATGTTCGTTGTGTTAAGAACGAATAAAAATATTCACATATTAACATAAGTGCATTTTTCATTTGATGATGCAACAATAATTTCATAAATTTGTTAACTATATATTTAATATTCAAAAATTGAAAAGACTATCCGTATGAACAAAAATAACCGTTTCGTCAGGCAATTTATATATCCCTCAATATTTATCTTTTTAGCATTTACCATAGATGTTCAGGAAAAGGGAAAAGAAAAAGAGGAGGAAAAAGTCAAATGGTATTCCATCCAGGAAGCACTTGAATTGCACAAAGAAAACCCCAAAAAAATATTTATAGATATTTATACCCATTGGTGTGGATGGTGTAAAAAAATGGATGTAACCACGTTTTCCAATCCGGTTATTGCAGAATATCTGAATGAATATTTTTATCCCGTGAAATTTAATGCCGAATCCAAAGACTCCGTGACGATTGGAGATAAGACCTTTGTTAATCAAGGCCAGGGGCGGAGGCCAACACATGATTTTGCAATCGCTTTATTGAATGGCAGGATGTCATATCCTGCTTTTGCTTTTCTGGATGAAGAATTAAAACCCCTTATTTCTCCTTTAAAGGGATATCAAACGGCAACAAATTTCGAGCCCATCTTGTATTATCTTGGAAATGAGATATACAAAGAAAAAAAATATCCCGAGTTCGTGAATGATTATGAGAGAAGAGTAAAAAAATAAATGTTATTTACATATTAAGGGACAGTAAACAGGTACTATACGTCCATATTGATGAATTAAAAGATTTTTTTCGAAAAGTATTCGCTCCTCATATTTTATTATCACTCTTGAGTTAACCGGGTATCTTGTATAAAGAATATTTTTCTTTTCATTTCCTTTAATAGATAAATTATTATTGACTTGCTCGTCTGGAATTATAATAAACAAGACAGGTTTGCCTTTTATTTTTTTTTAAGAAACAATAAAATCTTTTTT
>CAYPTK010000035.1:13242-17194 GCA_964413555.1 uncultured Bacteroidales bacterium
CATTTAAAGCAAGTTTAAACGTATGTGGATTTGTATTTCCATCATCAAAATCAGTGATTAATTCAACGCGCCTTTGCCTGAGTTTTTTTAAAAAGTCAGCAATTTCTTTGGCCTGGGCTTCCCGGTCTTTTTCAACCCATTTTTTTCTGTAGATGGGGATCCGTACAAAAACAGAATCTTTTAATAATGTTTTGTATAATGTATCGGTTGTTAAATATAATTTATCTGATAAAAAAATTGGATTATAATCCATTAAGGTGTCTGTTGATAGATAAAATTGCCCGGGTTCTTTATTACAAACCGGGTTAGCATCCGGGAAATTTAACATCCAACCCTGGTTTGTTTTGATAATAGTATTGTTTTCAAGACAGGCTCTATTTTTCTTTGTCTTCATAAAATAACATTGCCCGGGATTTGGTTTTGAACAACCTTCTAAACTTATATTTCGGATCATGCTATTCTGAATGTTTTGAGTATGAATGTTTTCAATACCGAGATATTTTTGAGAATAATCCGCGAAGGGCCCCTTTTTTATAGTGGTATGTTTAATGTCGAATTGTACTTTTAACGATGTTTTGGGTAAAGAATAGACAATTCCGTGTTTTTTTATTCGTGCAGTATCAGAAAGCGGGATAACAGAAATTTTTTTTGCACAACTGTTGAAAACAAATATAGGTAGCAGTATCAAAGCAATTAAACACGTGTTCAGTATAAAAGAAAATAAAAAAGCCGGGTTTGTTTTGTTCATGATGAAAAATAGTTTAATAAATACATGTCTGGTCAGTATCCGGGAGTTGAATCTTTCGGAAAGCATCGCCCACGTGGTCAATAATATCGCCCGCGATCAAGGCTTGCTCGCCTATTTTACAGCATGCAAGGTCACCGGCACTGCCGTGTAGGTATACCCCCATGGTGCTTGCTTGTAAAGGAGAATAGCCTTGAGCAAGGAATGACAGTATCATCCCGGTTAATACATCTCCGCTTCCCGCGGTTGCCATACCCGGGTTCCCGGTAGAATTAAAATAACAATTTCCACGGTGGTCAATAACGCGGGTGTTTGCTCCTTTTAAAACAAGTACTATATTGTATTTTTGGGCAAATTCTCGCGCGTGCTTTAACCTTTCGGCGTCTGAACCTGATTTCCCGGCTAACCGCTCAAATTCTTTTGGATGCGGAGTCAGTATGGTATCAAGCGGAAGCTCGTTTAACCATGATTTGTTTCGTGATAAAATATTCAAACCATCTGCATCAATTACTAAAGGCGTATTGATTTTATTAATCAGGGTTTTTAACGCCATTTGTGTCGTGTCTGCCATGCCTATACCCGGGCCGATGCCAATTGCATTAAAAGCCGAAAGATCAGGAACATGACTAAAGAGCTTTTCATTTTCATCAATACTTATCATACTTTCGGGTAAGGCTGTTTGCAATATTTCACATCCATATTTCGGAACATGGCATGTGTGCAGGCCAACCCCGGTTCTTAAACATGCAGCAGAAGACATAACAGCAGCTCCCATTTTGCCATAACTGCCCGAAATTAAAAGAGAATGCCCATAAGTTCCTTTGTGAGAGTGCTTTGTCCGTTTCTTTATAATAGGTTTAATGTCATCTTTTGTCGTAAAAAAATAGGTTGTTTTAGTATCTTTAATTTTTTGTGAATCCAAGCCAATGGGGAGAATATGAAATGTACCTGTAAATTTTTCATTTTCCCTGAAAAAGAAAGATAATTTTGGAAATTGCAATGTAAGGGTGTAATCAGCTTGAATAATATGGTCGAAATTGTTTTGGCCATTGTTTTCACCAAACAATCCAGAAGGGATATCAATAGAAATAGTGGTTGCTTGTGAATCGTTAATGTGTTTTATTATGTTGGCAGGCAGTCCTTCAACAGGCCTGGTTAAACCGGAACCAAATATGCCGTCAATAATAATGTCATCATGATGAATGATTGGGAATTCGGTTTCATTTTCAATATAATGCAAAAGAATTCGTGGTATTTGTTTCAACCGGTTATAATTGATTTGGGTATCTGAAGATAGTTTATTTGAGAATTTGACAAACCATACACTAAGTTGATATCCTTCATTGAATAACAGACGAGCCAGAGCCAGAGCATCTCCTCCATTATTTCCCGGGCCTGCAAATATTTTTAATTCTTTTTTGATATCAATATTTTGTAAAATCCAGGATTTCAATCGATTTGCTGCCCGTTCCATTAAATTTACCGAATGTATGGGCTCGTTTTCAATTGTATACTTATCAATATCTTTAATCTGACTGGTTTTAAATATTTTCATCTGTTTATAATTAATTTTTCAATGGCCAGATGGAGCTCGCAAGTAAAAAACAATCATTCTCGTGTGTGCAAAAAATGATTATTTTTTACATGCTCGGTTCATCTTATGCTGTATAGTAATTATATAAAAGGATATATACTATTCTAAAATTTATTCCACAATCATTAAATAAATACAAAAATATAAATCTTAGATTATTAAACGATAATTAAAAAATGATTTTTATGATCTTTAAAGATACAAAGTCACTAAATTCTTTATAATTTAGCATGAATAATTAAAATCTATAATTAGAATGAGTTCCGGAACGGAATTAATATATAATCTTAAAAAGAGGGGAGGCTTTTGGAGTTATTCAGAAGATATATTGGATACAATACCGGATTCAATATTGATAGAGGAGGCTCTTCGCAGAGGTGAGGTAAAAGATATCAAGTTACTTTTTGATTTGTTTTCTAAAAAAAAATTAAACAAGTATGGAAAGAAAAGATTATCCCGGATAAAAGAGTATATGGACATAATTATTACCTGGCAAAGATTTTTTTTAATATTAATGTTCCTGGCCGCTATATTAAATCTATCCAAAAAAAATATAACAGATATGAACGGATTAAAAATGCTACTTCCTGATACAGAAAAAGTTCTTCAACAATTATCTACACTTACGTTGTTGGATAATTATTCTTTTGTTGGAGGTTCGGCATTAACTATATACTTATCTCATCGTTATAGTGAAGACATTGATTTATTTACCTGGGACACACAAATTAACAGCATTTAAATCCAAAATACAATGTAACATTAAAACAAATCGAGGATCATTTTGCCAAAGAAATAAAAAAATGGAATAACGAATAAATTTAAAATTATAGTATGGATCAAAATCATAAACCCTATATCGGGCCTGACAAAAAACTTCCTGAAACCACGTTTAAAGCAGTCATTTTAGGCATTCTTTTGGCTGTATTTCTTGGAGCTGCCAATACCTATCTTGGGTTGTTCGCGGGCATGACGGTTTCGGCTTCAATTCCGGCAGCAGTTATATCCATGGCCATATTCCGGCTTTTTAAAAAACAAAATATTCTTGAGAACAATGCTGTACAGACAGCAGCATCAGCCGGCGAGTCATTAGCAGCAGGGGTGATTTTTACATTCCCGGCCCTCGTGTTAATGGGGTACTGGACAGAATTTAATTATATCGAAACATTTTCTATTGCCATATGTGGTGGTATCATGGGGGTATTATTTACCATCCCGTTAAGAACAGCATTGATTGTTAAACAGAAATTGAAATTTCCGGAAGGAATAGCAACTTCAGAAGTTCTTAAATCCGGTGAGAAAGCCGAAAAAGCAACCAAATATTTATTATATGGTGGATTGGCTGGATTGGCAATAAAATTGATTGACTCCGGGCTTAAATTATGGGATAGTGTATTAGATAAAGCAGCATTGCTGGGAAATAAAGTGTATTTGTATTTCGGTATGAATCTATCTCCAGCATTAATTGGTGTAGGGTATATTGTAGGTGTTCGGATTGCTTTACTTGTTTTTTTAGGAGGCGTTATCAGTTGGTGGATCGGTATTCCAATCTATATATCATTATCAGATACAGTAAATTTTCTCAAGAAACAGCAGAATGTATATCAAAAGGA
>CAYPTK010000035.1:17204-17420 GCA_964413555.1 uncultured Bacteroidales bacterium
AATTCGGTTTCTCGGCGTCGGAGCCATGGTTGTCGGGGGTATTTGGGCATTGGTCAATATGCGAAAAGCCATTTCATCTGCTATTGTTCAGGGAATTGAATCGGTGAAACGTAAATCTTCAGAAAACTCGCTTCAACGTACAGAATTAAACCTTCCTATGAACTATGTATTATTAGGAATTTTGTTGCTTATCATTCCCATTACACTGATTTATAT
>CAYPTK010000036.1:0-3021 GCA_964413555.1 uncultured Bacteroidales bacterium
GGGATATTTCGGCCCCTGGGTCCGCGACCTGGTCGATCCGGACAAGACCGATCCGATGTTCAAACGGATTGAACTTGACTCGCCGGCCGTTGTGTTGAAGTATGTTGGGCCTGTTGACGGCCATGATGTTGTGCATTTAACAAAAGTCCTGAATGACCTTAAACACATTGGCGGCCCCAAATTGCTTCATTGCATTACTAAAAAAGGGAAAGGGTTTAAACTGGCAGAAGAGGACCAGACATACTGGCACGCGCCCGGTAAATTTTGCAAAAAAACAGGAAAAATATATACCTTTGAAACAAAAGAAGCTGCAGGAAACAAATACCAGGAAGTATTCGGCAACACGTTGGTTGAACTGGCTGAAAAAAACGATAAGATCATCGGGATTACCCCGGCTATGCCAACCGGTTCATCAATGAATATCATGATGAAAAAAATGCCTGACAGGGTTTTTGACGTGGGCATAGCAGAGCAACATGCTGTTACTTTTTCTGCCGGACTTGCCATACAGGGATTAATCCCTTTTTGCAATATATATTCTACATTTATGCAGCGTGCATATGATCAGGTGATACATGACGTGGCTCTTCAAAACCTCCCCGTTGTCTTTTGTCTCGACCGCGCCGGCCTGGTAGGGAGTGATGGTGCCACTCATCACGGGGCTTTTGACATTGCTTACACGCGTTGCATTCCGAATATCACCTTTTGTGCTCCCATGGATGAGACAGAACTTCGCGACATGATGTACACCGCTCAGTTAAATACTGAAGGCCCTTTTGCAATTCGCTATCCCAAAGGATACGGAACAGGTAAAAAATGGAAATTGCCATTTAAAAAAATTGAAACAGGAAAAGGAAGAATACTCAGGGAGGGCAATGATATTGCAATACTAAGCATTGGACATGTTGGTAATTTTGTAACTGAAGCACTCGGGCAATTCAATGAATTTCAAATTGATGCAGCTCATTATGACATGCGTTTTATTAAACCGCTTGACGAAGAATTGTTGCACGCTATTTTTAAAAAATTTGATAAAATAATTACTGTTGAAGACGGCACGATTAAAGGAGGTTTTGGCAGTGCTGTGCTGGAATTTATGAATGAACACCTTTACAACGCCAGGATAAAAATGTTGGGCATCCCTGACCGGTTTATAGAACAAGGATCTCAAAATGAACTTTATAAAGAATGTGGTTTTGATATAGACAGTATTTATAACACGCTGCAATCATATGTTCATAATGGTTTACTAACCCACCCGGGGTAACTGACCGCTTACATACTCTGAACTTATGTATTCTACTAAGCAGAACAAAGGGAAAAGAGAACCATTAGAAACTCGTGATAAATTTAACGGGCAACCCGGCGATTTATCTTCACGAGAAACGTGCACGTTTCTCGTGATTCAAACAGCATTTATCGGCGATGTAATTTTAGCCACACCGGTCATTGAAAAAATACACCGTTTTTACCCGTGTGCCAAGATAGATATCCTGATCAGACAAGGGAATGAAACACTCTTTGAAAATCATCCTTTCATCCATGAAATACTTATCCTGAACAAGAAAAAACAAAAACTATTCAATCTTTACAAAACGATCAAACGAATTCGCGAAAAAAGATATGATCATGTTATAAACCTTCACCGGTTTTTAAGCTCGGGGATTATTACAGCATTGTCAGGAGCTTCAAAAACCTGGGGATTCAATAAAAACCCCGTGTCCTTTCTTTTTGATCACGTGGCACAACATGAGATACACGATAATATAAAACCGGTTCACGAGGCAGAACGGAATTTATCTGTCATAAAAGATTTAACAGACCACGCGTTTACACGCCCGGCATTATACCCTTCAAATACTGATCATAAAGCAATTCAGCACCCGGGCCAATACATCTCCATTGCTCCTGCTTCCGTGTGGCATACAAAGCAGCTGCCTCCTGCTAAATGGATAGAATTGATCAATTATATTGGCAAATCATATAAAACATATTTAATTGGTGGCAGTGATGATCAGGAATTATGTGAATATATTAAAGAACACGTGCATACCAATATTGAAAACATGGCAGGTAAAACCTCATTCTTGCAAACAGCAGTACTCATGCAAAACGCCAGGATGAATTTTGTAAATGATTCGGCACCATTGCACCTGGCATCTGCTGTAAATGCACCTGTAACAGCAGTTTTTTGCTCCACGATACCCGCTTTTGGTTTCACCCCATTATCAGACCATTCGTTTATTATTGAAACGGATAATACACTAGCCTGCCGGCCGTGTGGAATACACGGGCATAAAGAATGCCCCCTCGGACATTTTCAATGTGCTGATATAGACATAAAAAAAATAGCAGCCCCCCTCCTGGCTAAATCATGAATAAATTCTTCCTGCTTTATTGAATTGATAAAACATTACATGTCTTTTATGCTTCCATACCAAAAACGCGCCTGTAAAGATGATAAATATCATCGTATTGCATATTTTTTTATATACAACGCTATTAGACATAATGTTAACCGTGTAGACAATTTGTCAATTAACTTAAACTTACTTAGACATTTGTTTTTTTTCCAAAAAAAACGTATCTTTATCTGTTATTCAAACACTAACGGTGCTGACTTTAATATATTAAATAAATAAACCAGCAAAAAACAAACTGCAAAATGAAGCACGCTTTTTCCCTAAAACACTATTATTTTTTTATATTCATATTCCTGTTAAATGTTTTCACTGTCAACAGCCAATGTCCTGATTTAACACTGCCTGTTCAGGGAGATGATGTATGCGTAAATGATTATGCTACAGTGACCATTGAAAATACCGAATCTGATGTGTATTACCAGGCATTTAAAGGAGGTAATATTATAAGTGGTGTATTCAAGGGTAATGGAAGCAATTTAAATATCATAATTCCAGCCATTCAGCTGGATATTGGAATCAATGATATCCATTTCAAAGCATTCCGAAACCCTGCAGGCCCATCAAATGTTGCTATATATGAAACCAATACCCCTCCTAC
>CAYPTK010000036.1:3121-17415 GCA_964413555.1 uncultured Bacteroidales bacterium
TAATCGTAGACTGTGATGGCCAGGCAAGCCAACAAAAAGTCCCTTATGATTTTAACCATTATCCGCCCATTTATGACCACGCGGCCTATAAAGATGCAAATAATGTATGGAGTGTAGAGATTCGTCTTGCCTGGGCTGACCTGGGATATGCCGGGCCGCCTTCTTCAATGAAATTTGATGCATATCTTGATTTTGCCGAACCAGGAACCCCAGGTATCGGCCAGCGAAACTGGACATATGGAGG
Organism: uncultured Bacteroidales bacterium; assembly: GCA_964413555.1. GTDB lineage: Bacteria > Bacteroidota > Bacteroidia > Bacteroidales > JBBRXJ01 > CAYMKE01. The sequence continues at coordinate 3,366 of CAYPTK010000036.1, forward strand.
CTCCTATAATGATATTTCAAAAGCAGGAACCATTGAACTTGTCCCTGGAGATACATGTGATGTGGACCTTGACAACACAGCCACTATAAATGTAAACGAAAATCCAACTGCTTCTATCTCTCCAGCCTCGGCAGAAATATGTGGAGGTGAAACATTATCATTAAATGGAAATCCGTCAGGTGGCAGTGGAACATATTCTAATCACGCATGGACAGGAGAAACAACCCCTTTAACATCTAATAGCATTGTCAACCCTGATTTTTCAACTACTACTGGTGGAGTCTATCATCTGACTTATACTGTTACAGATGATGTCGGGTGCCAGGGAAGTGATATGATTGAAGTAAATGTTAATCACTATATTGATTTGGTCACTAATGATCCTGTCCCAAATTGCCCTTCAGTAGATATTACAGACACGGCGGTTACTTCTGGCAGCATTGGGGCACGTTCAGAAAAAACAGCATACACGTCATCACTAACTACTAATGAAGACTCGTATGTCTCTTCCTCGCAAAATAATGCAAATTACGGAGATAAAACATTTTTAAATGTAACAAGTAATACCGAAGCATATCTGAAATTTGATTTAAATAGTCTTCCCCTGGGAAATGTTACTTCTGTTACTTTACGTTTATATAATTCTTCCTGGTCACAGGGAGCTGATATAAAAGTCAGGCATGTAAACGATAATAGCTGGAGCGAAAACACCATTAAATGGAATAACCATCCTACTGATATTACAGATACAATTGCAGAATATATTTCAACAAAAAGATCATGGGATGAAACAACATTCAATGATGATGGATTAGCTGTCGTAGAAAATGCTTTAGGAAGCGTCTTGTCAATTAATCTTTTAAATGTAAATGGAACGCATACAAAATACGACTCGAAAGAAGGGGATTCAATCCCCCAACTAATCATTGAGGGATACGACGGAGCCGGTGCAAAGTTTTCCTATTGGACTAATTCTTCAGCCACTGATACACTACACGATCCTGATAGCATTATAACACCAGGCACATATTATATTAAATTAGGAACCGGGCCATGTGCTGATATTGAACCGGTAAATGTCTCCCTCAATTGTGTCTGTCCTGACAGCCTGATCACGGGCTATACTGTAAGCCCGGCAACATGCCACGAGGGCAATGATGGTGCCATATTGATTACCACCGGTTTAGGCACTCCTCCTTACAATTTTGAATGGTCAACATCCAATGGTTCAGGATTGATCGCCGGGAGCCAAAACCAAACAACATTATCACCAGGTGATTACCAGGTGATTGTAACAGACGATGGAAGCTGTGCAGACACGAGTACCTATACAATTACAGACCCCGACTCGATGACCATCAGTGCTACCATCACTGATGCATCATGTGAAGGAGATTCTGATGGTGAGATTGTAATTGATAATGTAACCGGCGGCAATGGAATACCATATTCATACCGTTGGTATGACAACAGCACCAATTCAAGCATTTCGGGCCTCGCGAAAGGGACCTATCACGTGACCGTGTATGATACAGAAAACTGCCCCAAAGTAGACTCGTTTGAAGTGCTGGACGGTGCGAACCTGCCCAATGCAGACCTCACCCCTATAGACACTACCATTTGTGCAGGAGAACCCGTAACACTCACGGCTACCGGCGGGGTATCACAATCATGGGCAGACGGAAGTTTTCCCAATCCACGAACTGTAAGCCCAACTAAAGATACAGTATACTATGCTATTATATCTGACGGCATGGGCTGCAATGCAACACGTTCTGCAACAATAACCGTAACACCCGACCCCACGGTTGATTTAGGCAATGACAGGGCCCTTTGCGAGGGGAATACCCTGTTGCTTGATGCCGGAGCCCATGACAGTTACCTGTGGAGCAATGCAGAAACAACACGAACAATTGAAGTATCTGACAGCGGCTTGTACCATGTTACTGTTGCAAATACGATCGGCTGTGAAAGCAGTGATACAATACATATATCATTTGCCCCAACACCAGAGGCAAACATTGTCATTCAACAGGGGAGCACGTCCATGTGCCAGGGAAGGCCACTGGTTTTAAACGGTACCAGCACCAATGCTGTAACTTATATCTGGCAGCCAGGAGGAACTAATAATGCTATTTTATCCAAGGAAGCTGATTCTACAACAACTTACCGTTTAACTGTTCTCAGCGCCCAGGGATGCATGGATACTGCTTCTGTTACAATAAATGTAACTCCTGCCCCTACCCCTGAAATCACGGGCGACAATACCATGTTTACAGAAACAACCGGGGAAATATACGAGCTTGCTGATGGTATAGAACCGGGGGTCGACAGTTACACGTGGACCGTGAATGGCGGAACCATCACTGCCAACAACACTGGTTCCATAGAGGTAACCTGGGGTTCTGTACCTGTCGCGGATGCATTTGTATCAGTTTTTGCTGAAGATACACCTTGTTCCGGTGAAGATACCCTTTGGGTTTCATTAGTTATTCCACCGCCGTTACGCGTGTACCTGTCTGCAACAAACATCAGTTGCCATGGATACAATGACGGGAGTATTACCGTGATATTTGATGACGATAGCACGGGTATTGGAGAAGGGATTCCTGAAAATTATGACTATAACTGGAGTGGCGGATCTTTCGGAAACAACCAAACAATCAGCTCTCTCCCTGAAGGCGAATACAGTGTTACAGTAACAGATGGAAGGCGCACAGACTCGGCCACTATAATGATTAATGAACCCGATCCATTAAAAATTAATAACCTGGACATAGGCCATGTAATATGTCACGGCGATAATAGCGCGAGCATTGAAGTAAATGACACCGGGGGTACACCAGGCTATACTTATTTCTATTCTGAACAGGATTCTGATACAACTTACCAAACATCGTCTTCATTAATAGGCAGCTTGTATGCAGGAACCTATTACATAACCCTGCAAGATGCCAATCAATGTGAAGATACCACCAGTGCAATAATCACGCAACCACCCCCTATCAGTATTAATTTTACAATTGACCAGCCCACCTGCGACTTGTCTACAGATGGTTCCATAACACTCGATCCGCGTGGCGGCACCCCTGCAGTATCAGGATTTGACAGCATATATTCTTACCTGTGGTCAAAACAGGATAATTTCAATGATAATGTACTGGAAAAAATAGGCCCGGGCCGATACACGGCAATCGTGATTGACAGTGAAGGTTGTCATGATACATTAACCATAAGTCTTACTCCTGAACGAAAATTATGTGTTTTAATTCCCACGGCCTTTTCGCCAAACCAGGATGGTGTCAATGATAAATGGGAAATCACTGATTTTGATACATATTATCCGAAAGGAATTATACACGTGTATGACCGGTGGGGTGAATTAATATATATATCTGAAAAGGGGTACTCTACCCCCTGGGATGGGAATTATAAAGGGATGCCATTGCCTGTTGACTCGTATCACTACATTATCGAGTTAAACAATGGTAAAGATGATGCTATAATCGGACAGGTTACAATTATTAAATGACAATGGTTTTACTTTACAGACAATTAAAACCATTGTTATTTAATAAAAACCAACATTCTCTTGAAATACAACATGTTACAGGTTAATCCTTTATCTTTAGCTTTGTAAAACCAATAAATATATTTATCTTTTTATAAAATATTTATTATTTTTAACTTTTCAATATTTTCCTGTATCTATCATCACGGATTTGGATAATCTAACAAAAAGCATAATATGATTATGTTATAATCTAGTGTCATGTCACACCTGAGATGACGGTTAAGTTGAAGGAATTATTTGAATTTTTAAAAATGAAAAAAAGTAAGCATAGCCATAGCTACGTGAGTCTTTTTTTCATGAAGAAAAAACGAATAAGATCGAAACTTGGGGCGTTATATCAGGTGTGACATGACACTAGTATATCCCGGTCCAAACCGGCAAATACAGGGAGTTTCAGTACAGGCCTGATATGGCTGTTGATTTATCATTAACTTTCAAACCATATAAAAGTTAGAACAAAAGTTACATGTTCTTACTTTTCATGGGTTAGTACGTCTTATTTTAACACATTTTTGTCATGAAGAAAAAAGTCTTTTTTTCATTCTTGTCTGCATATTATCATGTGCTGAAAGATATTTATACTCGTTTCACTGCCCAAAAACGTTCACTCCCACGTTCATTATTATCAATACTGTACAAAAAATACAATATCCTTTTCATCTTTATATTTTTATATTTACCGAATGCATATACCGAATGTCCCGGGACAAGCCTCACCATCATAAATAACAATGGCAAAATCAATGACACCATCTGCAAGGGTTCATCATCTGTTTTAACAGCACCCGAAGGATTCAGTAACTATATATGGTCGAACGGTGAAACAACCCGATCAATCCGGGTAATACCAGACACGACAACACTGTATTCACTCGAGGCTACTTACTCTGACACGTGCATTGCAACTGATTCAATAACTGTTATGGTGAAACCGGTTGCAAACATTGAAGAATATATTTATTCAGATGACGGGGCAACATACCGGATCCGTTTTGACAGTGGTATTGATACGCTTGGACCGTTTAATGTTGGAGAAAACATCACGATCAGGCAACGTGAGAACAATCAAATTTGCCTGCCTGATTGTATATTAAATTTAGGCCCGGATATTTCTATCTGCCATAACGACAGCGTTGTTTTAGACGCAGGAGAAGGGGTCGATTATCGTTGGTCAAATGGTATGACAACGCGTTCAGTACCCGTGTCTCCGGATACCTCCACGACATATTCACTTACCGTGGCCAACTCGACGGGATGTGTAGTAACGGATGACATAAAAGTGAATGTAAAACCGGTCGCGAATATTGAAGAAATAATTTATTCAGATGGCCTGTTGAAATATTGGATCAAATTTGACATGGGTATTGATACTCTTGGGCCGTTTAATGTTGGAGAGGAAATAAATATAACCTCGGCAGAAAATAACATGGTATGTGTTCCGGATAGTATTCCCAAACATTGCCCTGACATTCCTGGCCCGGGTATTTCAGATACTTTATTCGAATACTGTGCTGACACGTCTATCAGTATAAATGCATCCCCGGTCAAAGGGTATACTGTAGACTGGTATAATTCAACAGCACGCGTTTTATTGCTCGAGGGAGATACTTCATTTACACCTCTTTCCCCGGGAACATATTATACACGTACCCGTAAAGGATATTGTATAAGCAATTCTCTGACACCAATAACAGTGAATGAAATAACACTGCCAGGGGTTGATTTGAAAGAAGCCATAACAATATGCGAAGGAAAAAGTGAAGACATACACGTGAATGGGAATGATGAATTTATTTATAAATGGTCTACCGGAGAATCCGGGAAAGCAATTACTGTAAAACCAGATGAACCCACAGTTTATACAGTAACTGCAACTGATACAACAACAGGTTGTTCTGCCACGGATTCGGTAGATGTGTCAATACAATACAGAGGTTGTCTTAATATCCCTTCAGCCTTCACTCCAAACGGCGACGGGAAAAATGATACATGGTGCATTGAAGGAATAAACAATTCATTATATATAAATCATACCGTAGTCAAGATTTATGATCGCTGGGGAACACTGCTATACTATCAAAAAGGATTTTATAAACCCTGGGATGGCACGTATAAGGGCAATGTTTTACCTGTAGATTCATATTTTTATGTTATTGACATTGATGTAGAAAACGAAAACCCGGTTACAGGTCATGTAACAATAATAAAATAGGTTTACTTATTAACATGTATTGAAAACCTAAAATACGATCAACGTTCAAAAAAAACTACTTTACCCAAAGCCGGTTAGGTGAAAAAACCGGAACACCCCTAAATTTCTGACTGATATTTACCTGAATCTAAAAAAAAAATCATAATTTTGTTAACAACTAATAAACGAATAATAAACAAACTAAAACAAACAAATTATGAAAAAGATTTTTTTACTTTTAATTTTAGCCGGATTTACATTAGGCAACGCGTATTCAGAGGTTGCCATTGCAGAAAGCAATTCACCTGTATGTAAAGGTGATACAATTTTTTTAACAGAAACAGGGGATAGTGCAGTGACCTGGAATTGGGAGGGCCCCGATGCATTTACATCTACAGGCCAGTCTCCTTTCATTGCCAATGCTGACACCAATAATGCAGGCATGTATTATGTTACAATTACAGATGCAAAAGACAGTACAGCGGTTGATTCCGTGGTTGTTGATTTAATTCTTCCTGTAATGATCACTTCTCAACCTGTTGGCGATACACTTTGTGAAGGAGAAAACATGACCCTTAGCGTTTTAGAAACGGGTGATGTAACAGCTTATCAATGGTATAAAGATAGCGCGCCTTTAGGAGGAGAAACGGCAGCAGATCTGACCATGACAAATCTTTCATCTGCTGATAGTGGCAGCTATTTTGTTGAAATCATTGGAACGTGCAATATTGTATTCAGCGATACAGTCATCATATCTGTAAAAACATCTCCTTTAGCCAGTGCATCGAATAACGGGCCTGTATGCAAAGGAGCTGAACTATCATTAACAGGAGGGCCGGCAGCAATGATCTCATATGCATGGAATGGCCCGAACAGCTATACCAGTACCGACCAAAGCCCGGTAATTTCAACCAATGCTACATCTGTGATGTCGGGCATGTACACGTTAATAGTGACTAATTCTGACGGTTGTACAGGCGAGGCTAATACAAATGTATCTGTTTATGATTCAGCAGAATTGGTGATTACCAACCCGCCATCCGGAAATTATGTGAACATTACTGATCCTGCTGTTACTTCTGGAAGTACCGGTGGTTCTACCATGGCTTTACTAGACAATAATGGTTTTACAACAACTACAAATATGGGATATCATGGTGATTCTGATGGTGTTGAAAGTATTGTTGACGGTAATTTAAACACTTATTTCCATATGCAGCCAAGAGACTACAAAGATTCTAATTATATTATCATTGATATGCAGTCTGTTTATGACATTCTTACACTTAAATTCCACAGTGGAGATGATATATTCCAAGACAGTACCTGTACAATTTATTTTTCTGATGATAATGTAAATTGGACTTATGCCGGTGAGGTTAAACCTGTCACACCTAATTCATCTGTATCTGTAGATGTAAATAGTTCAGGGCAATATATATTATTGAAATTATTGAGTACAATTGACAAAGATTACTGGGATTTAAAAGAAATAGATTTTTCAAGTGCTGTTAAAGAGTTATCATATTGGGAAGATAGCCTGGCAACCACACCTTTGAGCAACCCGGACAGTATTTCAATATCCGGAACATACTATATTAAATTAGGCATTGATGGTTGCCACGATATTAAACCCGTGACTGTAACAACATATCCTGTAACAATAAATAATGCCGGGGAACAACAAAATGTTGTCATTTATCCCAATCCGTTAACTGATGGCACAATTCAATTAGACCTGCGCGGGTATCCTGAAGGCCAGCCAATTGATATTTCAATTATAAATATAACAGGAGAAATGGTATATAAAAGCCAGGTATATGCAGGTTCCAATATTCAATTATTGGACAACACCAGTTTATCGAACGGGATATATCTTATTCAAATATCTACTACAGACAGCCAGGTTAATTATAAGCTTATTGTAGAATAAAATAATATTTGAAACGAATTAAAAAAGGGTGAATTTCAGTTCACCCTTTTTAATTTGTAAAGATTTTAATAATCATTGCTTTGATTAATTACTAACAAAGGCTGAAATTCGAAACTCTTATACCGGGGCCTTAACCGTTCAGTATCATAATATTTTTTGACATTAATACATTTTTTTTGATTCACAACAACTTCGAGGGGTGCATTATCATACCTTCCTGATTTAACGATAATAAGCCGGCCATGAATGCCTTTTAAAATTAGTTCGAGAGCGAGATTTCCAAAAGCCATCGGGACAATAGAATCTATGGTGTCCGGATCACCGCCTCTTACAAGGTATCCTAATTTTTGGTTAATAATACTGATTTGTTTGCCATTGTTGAACCTGGGTGCCAATTCTTTAATCTTCAATGAAATCTCATCACCTATCCCTCCAATTTTGGGATTCGAGTACATTTCATTCTCGTTATGTTTTGATTTATGATGTCCGCTACCCTTGTATTTTGCTCCTTCTGATACCAATGCCACGGAATATTTACTGGGATTGTCGTGCCAGTCTTCGATCAGCAACTGTGTTAATTTATCCATTTCAAATTCATACTCGGGGATTACACAACGGTTTGCTGCACCTGCCAGGGTCGGGAGCATTGCAGTAAAACCTGTATAACGCCCAAAAACTTCAACAATCATAAGGCGTTCATGAGACCCTGCTGATGTCCGGATCAGGTTGATCATATTGATCGTACGTGTTACACATGTACTGAAACCTATACAATAATCGGTTCCTGCAACATCGTTGTCCATAGTTTTAGGTATGCCTATGACTTTAATTCCTTTTTCAAAGAGTTTAACACTATAAGATAAGGTATCATCACCACCAATAGGAATCAGGTAATCAATACCCAGAAACTCTAAATTTTTAATAACTTCTTCGGTCAGGTCATTGTATTCTTTATTGTATTTTTTGGAAAGATGTTCAGGTACATTTTCTTTTTTGACTTTCCCGGGGTATGTTCTTGATGTATGTAAAAAAGTACCGCCTGTTCGCGCTGCCCTGTTTACTATTTCTTTCGTGAGGTACTGGTAATTATTGGTATTATCGGCTTTTTTATCTCTTACCATATCTGTTAACCCGGCCCATCCCCGCCGAATACCTATTACATCAAATCCTTCACGGATGGCTCTTACTGTAATTGCACGTATCCCCGGATTCAGGCCCGGAACATCTCCTCCTCCTGTCAGGATACCTATAGTACCTCGCTTGTTCATGATTTTATAATTTTGCTAAATAAATTAATACAATAAAATTAACAATTTTTATTTACATATTTATCGTATTATTAAAAAAAGATGATATAGATCACTTATTTTTAAAAAGGTAGTTATTTATTAAAATTTTTAATGCCTTTTTTTAATTCTTCTTTTCCCGGCACTCCTTCTATCTTATTGTCAATTCTTAATGCTTTAACCAGGCTAAAACAAGCAATTACTACAAGAATACTTTGGGGCAATCCGGCAGAGATTGATGCTGTACGTAATGCTTCAAGGCCTCCCGCCGCTAATAAGACAGCTGCTGCTGCTCCTTCAGAAAATCCCCAAAACACTCTTTGTAGGGCCGGTGGATTAGGGTGTCCTCCTGAAGTCACCATGTCGTCTACAAGAGAACCGGAATCAGACGATGTAATAAAAAAGATGATGACCAAGAACAACCCAACCCATTGCGTGATGGCAGGCAGAGGCAGATTTACAAGCAATGCATTGAGTGACATGGCAACATTTTCGTTAACCACGTCAGCAATACCGCCCTGACCGTATAATTCGATATTCATGGCAGTTCCGCCAAATACAGAAAACCATAAAAAGGTGACAATTGTCGGAATTAAAAAAACGTATAACACGAACTCCCGTATTGTTCTGCCCTTGGAAATTCTGGCAACAAAAATACCTACAAAAGGGCACCATGAAATCCACCATCCCCAGTAAAACAGTGTCCATGTACCTTGCCAGGAATTTCCTTTTCTCAGGTCAACCCAAAGGCTCGTGTCAATAATATGCTGGACATAGTCTCCAAAGGTGGTGGTAAAAATTTTAAGCTGATACAGGGTAGGCCCGGCAAAAAACACGAACAACAATAAGGCAAACATGATTACAATATTGGTTATGCTAAGGTATTTAATCCCTCTCCCTACACCGGATACAGTAGAAATTGTAGCAACCAGCGTGATAATAATAATGATGGTGATCTGGTTTTCCTGGCTGAATGACATGCCTATCAATTCTTTAAAGCCCGAATTGATTTGCATGGCCCCGAGTCCAAGTGAGGTAGCTACTCCAAGCAATGTCCCAACCGTGCAAAAAGCATCCGTGACATGGCCTATCCATCCTTTATATCGCTCGCCAATAATCGGGTATAGCAATGACCTGGGAGCCAATGGCAATTTATGCCGGAAATGAAAATACGCGATTCCCAATCCAAAAATAATATATATAGCCCAGGGATGAAATCCCCAGTGAAAAAAGGAAAACCGCATGCCTTCTTTCAGTGCTTGTATAGAGTGGGGTTCGGCAGTAGGCGGGTTATCATAATGCATAATGGGTTCGGCAACCCCCCAAAAAACCAATCCCATGCCCATTCCGGCAGCAAACAGCATGGTAAACCATGAAAAACGGCTGAATTCCGGTTTTGAATCGGTACCTCCCAGTCGTATTTTTCCATAAGGGCTAAAATAGAGCCATAAGACAAAAAAGAAAAAAAAGGAAACAATTAATACATAATACCATCCAAAGTGTACCGTGATAAAATCAAGTGTTGCCGAGAATACTCTATTGGCTAAATCTGTCCAATTTCCTCCAAAAATAATAAGTGCTAAAACAAATCCTCCTGCTCCAAAAAAAACAGGAGGATTTATCATGGTGAACCAATGTTTGAAAAAGCCTTTTATTTTTTCAATGATATTATAAAACATACACCTACATGGTTTCTTCCTTATTTGAATTATTTATAAATTGTTTCATTCCGGTCTGCTCCCACGGAAATGATTGTAATGGGAACATTGGTCGCGCTTTCAATATATTGAATGTATGCTTTGAGTGCATCTGGTAATCCATCAAAAGAGGTGCATTTAGATATATCTGTCTTCCATCCTTTAAATTCTTTCAGGACAGGGGTCACCTCTTTATCCAAATCGAAAGGGATTTCATCGGTTTGTTTTCCATCTATTTCATATGCTGTAGCTACTTTAATGGCATCGAATTCATTCAATACATCTGCTTTGGTCATAATCAGTCGCGTTACACCATTCAGCATAACCGAATACCTTAGTGCTACCAGGTCAAGCCAGCCACAGCGTCTTGGCCTCCCGGTGGTTGCCCCGTATTCTTTTCCCGTGTTTCTTAATTGTTCTCCATCACTGTCGGATAATTCGGTTGGGAAAGGCCCGCTGCCAACACGTGTACAGTAGGCTTTAAAAATCCCGAACACGTCTCCTATTTTATTCGGTGCAATACCAAGTCCTTTACATGCTCCCGCGGAAATCGTGTTAGACGATGTTACAAATGGATAAGAACCATAATCAACATCAAGCATTGTCCCTTGCGCTCCTTCCGCGAGTATTGACCTTCCTTCTATTATCTGGTCATTAATAATATACTCGGTATTTACAATCGTGAATGACTTGAGCAATTCTATTGCATCAAACCACTCTTTTTCAGCATCAGAAATATTGTAATCATAATCATACAAAGAGAGCATCTTCTTATGCTTTTCCAGCAGGTTCGTGTATTTTTGTTTAAAATTATCCAAAAAGATATCGCCTACCCGAATCCCTTCCCTACCGGATTTATCACGATATACAGGGGCAATGCCTTTCAGGGTTGAACCGATCTTGGTATCGCCCCTGGATTTTTCCGAAGCACCATCAAGCACACAATGCGTGGGAAGAATTAAATGTGCCTTGTTAGAAATCATGATATTATTAAAATCACTGATCCCGATCTTTTTTAGTCCTTCAATTTCTTTTTTAAAGATAACAGGGTCTAATACGACCCCGTTACCAATAATATTTAATTTATCAGAATGAAAGACCCCGGAAGGAATAAGATGTAAAACATGCTTGATATCATTAATTTCAAGAGAATGTCCGGCATTCGGGCCGCCCTGGAATCTCGCGATAATATCATAATTCCCGGCCAGTGCATCAACAATTTTACCTTTTCCCTCGTCTCCCCATTGTGTTCCTATTAAAATATCTGCTTTCACTATTATTTTAAAGTTTTAAGAAATTCCTCAACTTGTTTTACAACATTGTCTGCAGTAAAACCAAATTTTTCATCCAATACATTATATGGAGCAGAATACCCAAAGTGTTCAACTCCAAACACTTTCCCTTTACAGCCGACCATTTGTGCCAGTGTTTGAGGGACACCGGCTGTCATTCCAAAAACAGGAACATTATCGGGAAGAATTTGTTTTTGATATTGTTCAGGTTGCTCTTTAAATATCCCTTCAGAAATAGCAGAAACGATTCTTGTTTTCAATTGTTTTTCTTTTTCCAGTTTTTCAGCGCCTTCTAATAATGTAGAGACTTCTGAACCGTTAGCCACCAAGATGATGTCTGGTTGACCATCTGTATCTTTAATAATATATGCTCCTTTTTCAGCTTCTTTTGCTGATTCATATCTTGAAGCACCGTTTTTCCCGGGTAATTCCCGGATGTTTTGCCGGGAAAGCAATAATGCTGAAGGAGTGTCATTATTATCCATGGCCATTTTCCAGGCTACGGTTGTTTCAGAAGAATCAGCAGGACGTAATACTAAAATGCAGTTTTTACCTGAATGATTTTTCATTTGTTCTATCAACCTGAGTTGTGCTTCATGTTCGATGGGTTGATGTGTAGGCCCGTCTTCTCCTACACGGAATGCATCATGTGTCCAGATATATTTCACTGGTAATTCCATCAAGCCTGAAAGTCTGACAGCAGGTTTCATGTAATCAGAGAAGACCAGGAATGTTCCACAGGCCACAAAAATACCACCATGGGCAGCTATACCATTACAAACAGCAGCCATCGTTAATTCAGAAACCCCCATTTGTAAAAATTTACCTGAAAAATCACCTTTTTTGAAGGCAGTGGTTTTTTTCAGGAAATCATTTGTTTTATCACTGTCGGATAAATCAGCAGAAGCGACAATCATATTCTCTATATTGTCTGCAAAATACTCCAGGACTTTTCCTGATGCAGCACGTGTAGCAGACCCTGCTTTCTGTTCTATGGCAGAATAGTCAATTTCGGGTACCTTACCAGACATGAATTCATTGAATTCACGTGCTTCTTTGGGATTGGATTTTTCCCATTCGGATTGAATTTCTTTTTTTCTTTCAGCACGTTTTATTTTTTCTCTCAATACTTTTTCATAATGCTCTTTGACTTCCGGGAATATTTCGAACGGGTTGTCCGGATTGCCGCCCAGGCTCTCGATTGTTTTTTCATAAGAAGCACCTGCTTTGCTCAAGGGTTTGCCATGTATTTCGCAGCTTGGTTCCATTTGATTCCCGTCCTCGGAGATAACACCTTTACCCATGATGGTTTTCCCGATGATCAAATATGGTTTATCTTTTTCTTCTCTGGCCTCTTTCAATGCTTCCCTGATCTGTTGATGGTCGTGGCCATTGATTGTTTTCACTTTCCACCCCCATGCTTCATATTTTTTGGCCGTGTCTTCATTCGTTGTAATGCTGGTACAGGAAGAAAGCTGAATATCATTGCTGTCAAAAAACATGATAAGATTGCCAAGTCCTAATAAACCGGCGATACGTCCTGCCCCCTGTGATATTTCTTCTTGTACACCCCCGTCAGAAATAAACGTGTAAATATTATGCTCCATCCAGTCGCCAAACCTGGTATTCAGGAATTTTTCGGCAATTGCTGCACCCACGGCCATCGTGTGGCCCTGTCCTAAAGGCCCGGAGGTATTTTCGACACCTCGTTCAACATCTATTTCAGGATGCCCGGGTGTGGGGCTTTCCCATTGTCTGAAATTTTTGATTTCTTCCATCGTGTATTTTCCGCACAGAGCTAATGTACTATATAACATAGGCGACATATGCCCGGGATCTAAAAAGAAACGATCACGGTTATGCCATGTCATATCTGAAGGGTCAAATTCTAAAAATTCTGAAAATAATACATGCATGAAATCAGCACCGCCCATTGCACCGCCCGGGTGTCCTGATCCTGCTTTTTCTACCATTGCCGCTGATAGTACGCGGATATTATCTGCTGCTTTTTGATCAATCGTGTGAGCCATTTTTTTTATATTTTATTATTAAAATTTGTTAAACAGAGCCATCGAAA
>CAYPTK010000037.1:0-17129 GCA_964413555.1 uncultured Bacteroidales bacterium
AGTTTATATTTTGACTTTCACATCGCGATGAGCATATTAATAATCATCCAGGCGCGTGGCGAATATTTAAATCATGGCTCGGTTCATATGTTTTCTTTATGGATTTTTTTCTTTAAGAGCTTCCTTGATTGGAACGCGTTTATTATTTTTGGTCGCGATAATGAATGCACCAGGAAAGTATTTTTTTACTTTTTCTTTAATTTGCTCTATTTTTTTATAATCCGTTTCATTGCCTACCGTGTATTTATACTGATTGTCGATTTTTAATTCTTCAACCCCTTTTATGTTCTTAAATGTTTCATCATCAGAATTTAGCTGTTTTTTTGAAGAAAGTATCTGAACTTTATAAACAAAGCTGTTCGTGTCCGAAATAGTATTGTTTTCAAAACGTGGAATTTCCGATTCCGAAACAAAATGACTCTTGCTCTCGATATACTCTTTGTAATTCATGAAAGCTTTATAAATTGATTTTGCAATCCAATCCTGACCAGCTTCAGAAATCAAAAATTTCTCTTCTTCAGGATTCGAGATGAATCCTGTTTCAATTAGAATACTGGGCATTGATGTTCTCCAAAGCACCAGGAACCCTGCCTGTTTGACTCCCCTGTTATGCCGTTTGGCTTCTATTTCAAATTTATCCTGAACATAAGAAGCAAAATTCAGACTTTGATCAAGATAAGTATTTTGCAATAAAGAGAAAATAATATACGATTCGGATGAATTGGGTTTGAAATTTTCATATCTTTTTTGGTAATTGTCTTCAAGTAAAATGGCAGAGTTTTCTCTTTGTGCAACTTTTAAATTGCTTTCGCTTTTATGCAGCCCCATGGCAAACGTGGAGGCCCCCACTGCATTTTTGTTTTCAGAAGCATTTGCATGAATTGAAATAAACAGGTCCGCGTGATTTTTATTGGCAATTTCTGCTCTTTTGTATAATGGGACAAATTCATCTTTTTTTCGGGTATAAATGATTTTTACATCACTGCAATTTTCCTCTATATATTCACCTACTTTGAGTGCAATGTCTAATACCACGTTTTTTTCATGTTCAATAAGCCCGCTTGCACCGGGGTCTTTCCCTCCATGTCCCGGGTCAATTACAATGGTATTAATTTTTTTGCTGTCACCGGTTTGATCATCTGCTAAAAGAATATTTATAAAAATACTTTGTATCAGCAAAAGAATAATAAATAATATGCGTTTATTGTTTAAATGAATATGTTTAGTTGAAAAATATATCATGGTTTTATTCAAAAATATTTATAGTATTAGTAGATTTGAGCTTTTTTTTAAAGCTAACAAAAAATCCATGTTTTTTGTTTTAAATATATAAAAATTTAGAATTGCTGTTAAAAATACTACAAAAATATTTAATAGTTGGTATTTTCTTTTTAATATCATTACCATACGTTAATTATGCTTCAAATATTATTGAAAAAGGCCATTCTTTTTCAACAATTTATTCATATTCTTCTTCTGATTCAACAATACCAGATACTCTTAATGCCGGTATTGACACCTTGCAAAAGCAAGGCCATCCCGATTCTCTTAATCAGCCAAGGGATTCATTGTCTAAATCGAATCAGCCTTCTCGGGGAAAAACGTTTTTAGAAGATAAAGTAGTGTATAAAGCCAAAGATTCTATTATAAACGTGCTCGCGGAAAATAAGATATTATTGTTTGGAGAAGCCCAGATTAACTATCAGGATATTGAATTAAAGGCAGATTATATTGAATTTAATATGACAGACAACGAGGTATTTGCAAGAGGAGTGGAAGATAGTACCGGTAATGTCACGGGTACACCTGTATTCAAAGAAGGAGGGAAAACATTCAATGCAAAGAAAATGACGTATAATTTTAAGACAAAGAAAGGGGTGATCAAGCATGTTTTTACAGAAGAGGAAGGTGGATATTTACATGGAAAAAGAATAAAACGCCATCCCAACCAGCATATTCATATGAAATTTGGAAAGTACACGACTTGTTCTAACAAGGAACACCCACATTTTTATATTGCCATGACCAAAGCAGAAGTCATTCCAAATGACAAGATTATTGCCGGCCCGTCATACTTGGTTATTGAAGATGTCCCATTGTATTTTATTGGCTTGCCTTTTGGCTTTTTCCCGAATACAAACCGGAGTTCATCTGGAGTCATCATACCTGAATATGGAGAAGAATCCAGAAGAGGTTTCTTTTTAAAAGATGGAGGCTATTATTTCGCGATTAATGATTACATGGATCTAACCCTTACTGGTGATATTTACTCCAATGGCACCTGGGGAATAGGCACGCGAAGCAATTATGTAAAGCGTTATAAATACAGGGGAAATGTTTACGCTGATTATCATGTTGAAGCTACAGGTGAAAAATTTGATGACGTGAGTGACACGTATGAAGGCAATTTTAGTTTAAAAAAAGACATTAGTTTTCAATGGTATCATTCACAAGATAATAAAGCACACCCGTTTAAAAGATTCAATGCAAATGTGGATTTTAGTTCAACAACCTATGATAAGCGTTATAGCTATAATGCACAAAACTATTTACGAAATACCAAACGGTCAAATATTTCGTACCACCGTACATGGCCAGACAGTCCATTCGACTTTTCAGCGAACCTGCGTCATAGTCAGAACAGTCAAACCAGGGAAATGAACCTGAAACTGCCCGAATTATCCCTGAATATGCGACGGGTATTTCCTTTTAGATCAGATAATACAACCGGGGATGGCAAATGGTATGAAGACATAGGTTTTTCATATTCTGCAGAATTAACAAATGATGTGAATACAACAGATACTACTTTATTTGAAACTCCGGAAAAAGCATTTGCCAGGAGAAATTTAAAAAATGGGTTTAAACATAATATCCCTGTAAGCATCAATTTTAAACCGCTGAAACTCGTGAATATTTCACCTCAAATCAGCTACCATGGAGTCATGTATGACCGGTATATTCATAAATATAATAGTAATTATGACGAAACGACAGATTCCAGTTATTTTCATACCGTGACAGATACCATTTACGGTCTTCGTTATGGCCATGCCATCAGGCCATCCATTAGTACAAGTTTTACACCCAAACTTTATGGAATGTACCAGTCTCGCGATCCCAATGCCAAAATCAGCGCGGTAAGACATGTGATGAGTACTGCACTTAGCTTTGGTTATACACCTGATATTTCTGGTTTTTTTCCTGATTATTACAAGAAAATCGCTGCCGATTCATTGGGTACATCCTATACAAAATATTCTGTCTTTCAAAATGGGATATACGGCACGCCTTCTGTAACACGAGAAGAAAGCGGGAGCATTGGCCTGAGCATTCGAAACAATATAGAAGCCAAAATCAGGAATGAAAAGGATACTGCCAATGAATATCGAAAAATTAAAATACTGGATCATCTTGATTTCAGAACCTCGTACAATGTATTTGCCGATTCGTTAAACCTTTCCAATATTAGGTTTAACGGTGGAACCAGTTTGCTGAATAATAATATTGACCTTACTTTTAATGGAACTTATGATCCCTATGTCCATACGCGTAATGATAAAGGTAATATCGTCAGGGTAAATCAATTCCTGATTAATTCTGATAGTAAGAAATTGGCCCGGTTAACACGATTCACAACTTCATTAAATACAAGAATCAATAACAGTACATTTAACAAATCCGAGAATAAAGACGAGAAAAGCAAAAAAAATAATCAAAATTCATCTGGTGGACAAGAAAAAAATGTATACGACTATTTTAACGTGAAATGGAGCATTTTTATCAATTATAATATTACAATGACCAGGCCCCATGAATTCAAGAAAAAAGAAGTGATTCAGACACTTGGATTCGGCGGGAATATAAACCTGACAAATAAATGGAAAATTGGTTTCAGATCAGGATTTAATTTTGAAAACTATCAGTTGACCCATACGAATATGAATATATACAGAGACCTTCATTGTTGGGAAATGCGACTGACTTTATCTCCCTTTGGAAGAAGGAAATTTTATACCTTTAATATTAATGTTAAATCAGCGGTATTACAGGATTTAAAATATGAAAAAAAGAAGCCGTTGGATTTCTATTAAATAGAATTTAAGCAGTCGCTAAAAATTCAAAATTATTCAATTATCTTTGCCAGTTAAATATTGAAATATAAATTCGGATCAATGGAAAATATAGTCAGGATTACAGAAGAATTAAGTGGGAGTGAAAATATAGTACTGATTGGCAATGACGAACAAAAAATTTCAGAATATCTAAATGAACGTGAAAGTCAGTATCTTCATCAGCAATTAACGAATAAGAAAAACATTATATGTATAAATCAATACGATAGGTGGATATTTATTTATAAAAAAAATGACAATACCACGAATACACGCGAGTCAAATGAAGAGTTAAGAAAAACAGGTGCCCAACTAAACGATCTGTTGAATGATAAAAACATACACCAAATCACCATTGTCGATGATCAAAATATACCCGGCGACATCATTGCACTTACAGAAGGTTTGTTATTGTCCAATTATAGATTTATCAAATATAAAAAAGCCCCTGATGAAAAAAAATCTTCTATTGAACACGTCAATATTTTCAGTGATGTAATCTCTTCAGATGAAATACGGGAAATGAATACAATAATAAAAGCAGTGTATTATACCCGTGATTTGGTTAACGAGCCCTTGTCATACCTGAATGCAGAAAAACTGGCTGAAGAAATCCAATACATGGGGAAAGAATCCGGGTTTAGCGTGAAAACGTTTAATAAAGCCGAAATTGAAAAATTAAAATTTGGTGGGCTGTTGGCGGTCAACAGGGGCAGCATAGATCCTCCAACGTTTTCAGTTCTTGAATGGAAGCCCGGCGGGCCAGTAAATTCAAAGCCTGTAGTATTGGTAGGCAAAGGTGTTGTTTATGATACCGGTGGATTGAGTTTGAAAAGCACGCGTGGTAGCATGGACGAGATGAAATCAGATATGAGTGGTGCCGCAACTGTCGCGGGAGTTATGTACTTGTTAGCTTCATTAAATATTCCTGTTCATGTTATCGGGTTGGTACCGGCTACTGATAACCGTCCTGATGGGAATGCATATACACCCGGGGATGTGATCACGATGCATGATGGATCAACAGTAGAAGTTCTAAATACTGATGCAGAAGGAAGAATGATCATGGCTGATGCATTAAGCTATGCAAAACAATACAACCCGGCCCTGGTTATAGACATCGCGACGCTCACCGGTTCTGCAGCCGTTGCCATTGGAAAATACGGGATCGTGGGAATGGGTAATGCACCGGGTACAACATTTCAAAAGCTAATAAACAGTAGTTTTGAAGTACACGAGCGTGTCGTGAATTTCCCGTTCTGGAATGAATACAAAGATCTTCTGAAATCAGATATTGCTGATTTGAAAAATATAGGAGGAAGAGAAGCCGGTGCCATCACTGCTGGTAAATTTCTTGAACATTTTACAGATTATCCTTACATCCACCTGGATATTGCCGGAACAGCTTTCTTAAATGAAAAAGACAGCTACAGGGGGAAAGGTGCGACCGGGTCAGGAGTGAGGCTGCTTTATCATTTTCTAAAAAATTATTCTGATACACAAATAAATCAATGACCATGGAAAAGAAAAAACTTAAAATAGGAATCACCCAGGGTGATATGAATGGTATTGGATATGAAGTCATATTTAAAACATTACAAGATAAACGAATCAGTGAGTTATGTACACCAATTATTTATGGATCATCAAAAGTAGCTGCTTATCATCGAAATACATTAAAATTGAACAATATCAACCTGAATCGCGTTAACAATCCCGACGAAAGCAGAAACAACAAAAGCAATATCGTGAATTGTCTCGACGACAGCATTCGTGTTGAATTGGGTAAATCAACAAAATCAGCCGGGGAAGCATCTCTGGAAGTATTAAAAAGGGCCGTGGATGATTTAAAAGAAAAAAAAATTGACGCGTTGGTTACAGCACCCATCAATAAATTTAACGTGCAATCAGATAAATTTGATTTCCCGGGCCATACTGAATACTTAAAATCGAGGTTTGATGCTCGGGAAGTATTGATGCTCATGATCAATGAATACACGAAAGTAGGGGTTGTCACCGGACATGTCCCGATATCTAAAGTTCCTTCTTTGATTACAATCGAAAATATCATGAAGAAACTTAAAGTGATGAATGAATCATTGCGGGTTGATTTTAATATCCGCAAACCCAAGATTGCCGTGCTTGGATTGAATCCTCATTGTGGCGACAATGGTGTGATTGGTGATGAAGAAGAAAAAGTAATAATCCCCGCGATAGAACAGGCAAATGAACAAAGCATTATGGCATTTGGCCCTTATGCTGCAGATGGTTTCTTTGGCACCAATAAATTCTCTGCATTTGATGCCGTGTTAGCAATGTATCATGACCAGGGCCTCGCTCCATTCAAAACCATTGATTATACTGATGGTGTGAATTTTACAGCAGGCCTGCCGATTGTACGTACTTCACCGGCCCACGGGACAGCGTTCGAAATTGCCGGGGAGAATATTGCAGATCATCATTCTTTTAAACAAGCATTGTACCTGGCAATTGATATTCATAGAAACCGTACGATGAATAAAAACATTAAAAAAAATACATTGCCGAATTATGATACGGCAAAAATATAAGTTGCATTGATTCAACATGATAATTCGTAAGATTTTTCAACTTGAACGATGAACACTAATTAGTGTTTATCCATAATGTCCGCTAACTTCATTACGCTTGCCCCAAAATTGATCATTTACACCAGTAAACCGCGCATTTTGGGGCTTCACAAGCCTCGATATCGAACATTATGATCCAAACACTTGACATTATAGACGGACATAAAATAAACTATATTAACCTTTAAATAATATTTAAAAATGTGCATAGACAAAAAGCAAGAAGCTCTTGATTATCACTCCAATGGCCGTCCGGGAAAAATTGAGGTAATACCAACCAAAGGGTACAAAACACAAAATGACTTATCATTGGCTTATACCCCGGGAGTTGCAGACCCGTGCCTCGAAATCCAAAAAAACATGGAAGACAGTTACAGGTATACTGCAAAAGGAAATCTGGTAGCTGTAATAACAAATGGTACGGCCGTACTTGGTTTGGGCGACATCGGGGCGCTCGCTGGAAAACCTGTCATGGAAGGCAAAGCGTTGCTTTTTAAAGTTTTTGCAGATGTGGATGTGTTTGATATCGAGGTAGATGAAAAAGATCCCGGGAAATTTTTAGAGATCGTGAAATCCATCTCCCATACATTTGGAGGCATAAATCTGGAAGATATTAAGGCTCCTGAATGTTTTGAAATAGAAGAGCGTCTTAAACAAGATTTAGACATCCCGGTTTTTCATGATGATCAGCATGGAACGGCTATTATTTCAGGTGCCGGTTTACTTAACGCCCTGGATATTACAGGAAAAAAAATAGAAGACTTGAAAATTGTTGTCAATGGTGCAGGTGCTTCTTCTGTTGCCTGTACTAAATTATATATATCATTAGGTGTTGATCCTCAAAATATATTAATGCTCGATAGCAGGGGAGTATTATCAACAGATAGAAAAGATTTGAACCCCGTAAAAAAACAATTTGCACGAAAAACAAATAAAAAAACATTGAAAGATGCAATGAAAGGCGCTGACATGTTCCTGGGATTGTCTATCGGCAATATCCTTTCAGATTCCATGCTGCAATCCATGAACGAAAGTCCTATTGTATTTGCAATGGCCAATCCTACACCAGAAATAGCGTATGAAAAAGCCATCAATGTAAGAAATGATATTGTCTTTGCAACCGGTCGTTCCGATTATCCGAACCAGGTTAACAATGTACTTGGCTTTCCTTTTATTTTCAGGGGGGCACTGGATGTAAGGGCACATTCTATAAATGAAGAAATGAAAATTGCTGCTGTAAAAACACTTGCCCAATTAGCAAAGGAAAAAGTACCGGATGAAGTCAAAATCGCGTATCAAAAAAATGATATTTCCTATGGAAGAGAATACATTATACCCAAACCACACGACCCGAGGCTAATTTCTGAAGTTTCCTCAGCGGTTGCCAAAGCTGCAGTGGATTCTGGAGTAGCAAGAAAAAATATTGAAAACTGGAACCAATACAAACAACAACTTAGTAAACGATTAAAATAATTTGAAAAAAATAAAAATTAAAATATTAATATATAATATCCGTTTATAATATTTTAAACATAAATTCTATGTACGAATACATTGAAGGCGTCATATCAGAACTAAATCCTTCTTTTATGATTATTAATAATCAGGGTATTGGATATTTCGTGAACATATCGTTGAATACATACACGTTCTGTTCAAATGAATATGTTGAACGTGAAAATCAAAAAATCAGGATATATATTCACCAAATTGTCAGGGAAGATGCTCATTTATTATATGGATTTCATGATAAAAATGAAAGAGAGGTATTCAGGCAATTGATAACAGTTTCCGGGATCGGGGCCAATACAGCAAGAATGATTCTCTCCTCTCAAACGCCCGCGCAATTACAGGAAGCTGTTGCCAATGGCGATGTAAACCAGTTAAAAAGTATTAAAGGCATTGGTGCAAAGTCAGCTCAACGAATTATTGTAGATTTGAAAGATAAATTGACAAAAGATATTTCTGGGACAGGTGAATTCTTTACAGCACGAGACAATACTATTAAAGAAGAAGCGTTTTCTGCTTTAGTAACATTAGGTTTTTCTAAAAAAGGAGTCGAAAAAGTGTTAGACAATATCCTTTCTCAAAATAAAAATATATCAGTTGAAAACCTTGTCAAAGAGGCTTTAAAGAAATTATAATAAAAATCTGCTTTGATAGACCCATTAAAAATATATAGATTTATTAAAAGCGTTAATTTGAGTTTTTTACTGCTTTGTTTTGTATCAATTCAAACCGTTTCAGCAAGTAGTGGAAATCAACAACCTGATCAGGAAGAATCAGAAAATCAGGAAAATATTCCTGGAGAAGGCCCCGGTGAATTGCCCTATCCATTTGAAGATGAAAAACCATATACTTATTCATTACCGGAAAATGACACCGGGTTAATGTTAAGCAGGCCTTCCAATATCGAATCTTCTGTTGAATTTGACGAGGAATCAAACGAGTACATAATCAGGGATAAAATTGGAAATATGGATTATCGTCCTCCCCGTTCATTGAGTGTCGACGAATACAAAGATGAGCGGTTTGAGCGAACCAGGCAACAATTTTTTCATGACAGGGCACGCGGTAAATCCACCACGGGTAGTTCCGAGCTGATCCCACAAATTCATATCGGGAGTAAAATATTCAATAAAATTTTTGGAACAAATACCATTGATATTGAACCACAGGGACAAGCAGAATTGATTTTTGGGATCAATATTGATAAAACAGACAACCCGAATATTCAGGAAAAACTTAGGACAACGACAACATTTGATTTCCAGGAAAAAATACAAATGAGTGTTACCGGAAAAATCGGAGATAAAGTTGAACTTGGAATTAACTATGACACTGAAGCAACATTTGACTTTGAAAATAAGACGGAACTCGGTTATAAAGGAGGCGAAGATGAAATAATCCAGGAAATAGGCGTCGGGAACATAACACTGCCCATTCAAAACTCGTTGATCACTGGAAGTCAAAACCTGTTCGGGCTTAAAACCAAGATGAAATTCGGGCATTTAACTGTAACAAGCGTGTTCTCACAAAAAAAAGGAAAAAGTAAAACCATTACTGTAGAAGGAGGTGCCCAAAAAAGGGAATTTCTCGTGCGTGCAGACGAATATGATGAAAACAGGCACTTTTTTCTTGCTCATTTCTTTCGTGACAACTATAACAAGTCACTTGAATCATTGCCCATTGTCAAATCATATATAAACATTACAGATATTGAAGTCTGGATAACAAATAGACAGAATGATTTTGATGATTCTCGTGATATTGTTGCATTTGTAGATTTAGCAGAACATGATCCTGATAATATATCAAATCCATATTTTTTATCAAGTGGTGATAAAAGCATACCCTATAATAATGCAAACAATCTTTACGAGGACATGCTAACCCAGGGGCTAAGAGATACAGCCAATAACATAGATGATATTATCCTGGGAATTAATAAACTTTCTAATGACGATTATGCCTCGTTAGATAATGCCAGAAAGCTTTCTCCAAGAGATTATACCTTAAATTCGCAACTTGGTTTTATTTCACTGAATTCTACTCTGAGTCCTGACGAGGAGTTAGCTGTAGCGTACGAGTTTACATACCGGGGTAAAACATATAAGGTAGGAAATCTCACGAAAGACATCAGTTCAAATGAAAAACGATTGGTTTTGAAACTGATCAAACCAGTTAGTACATCACCATCCAGTCCAACATGGGATTTGATGATGAAGAATGTATATTCATTAAATGCCTACCAGGTCGAAAAAGAAGATTTTATTTTCAGGGTATTATATGAAAATCCTAAATCAGGAATGCCGGTAAATTATATTCCGGAAAAAGAAGTATCCGATTCCATCCTGATCAACGTGATGAATCTTGATAATGCTGATTCGCACCTTGATCCTTATCCTGATGGGATGTTCGATTTTATTCCGAACGTGACCATTATCCCTGATAAAGGAAAAGTGATATTTCCGGTGTTAGAACCTTTTGGCAGGCATATGGAACGATATTTATCAAGGAATTTAAATTCTTCTGATGACATCAATAAATATGTTTTCAAAGAATTGTATGATTCCAGCAAGGTAATTGCCAGGCAGAGTGCTGAAAAAAATAAGTTTATCATGAAAGGTAGTTATAAATCATCTACTGGTTCTGAAATACCCCTGAATGCCTTGAATATTCCCGAGGGTTCTGTAAAAGTTACTGCAGGAGGTCTCCCTCTTGAGGAAGGAAGAGATTATACTGTTGATTATCAGATTGGAAGAGTAAAAATATTAAATCAGGGATTACTCGAATCAGGGAAACCGATCAATATTTCACTCGAGAGCAATGCATTATATAATATGCAAACCAAAACCCTTATTGGTACAGATATGACATACCGGGTGTCTGATAAATTTTATCTCGGGGCCACGTTATTAAATCTTACAGAACGTCCCTTAACCAAAAAGGTAGATTTTGGGAATGACCCGATTTCTAATACCATGTATGGGTTTAATGGATCTTATACCACGGAATCACAATTTCTTACTTCATTGGTAGATAAAATCCCGTTTATTGATGCTAAAACACCCTCTACTATTACTTTCACAGGAGAATTTGCTCATTTAATACCAGGCCATTCAAGGGCTATAGAAAAAGAAGGCAACGCGTATATTGATGATTTTGAAGCCAGTGAATCATCTATTGACATCCGCACGGTACATAACTGGGTGTTGGCGAGTACACCCCAGGGTAAATTCCCGGAAGCAGACTCAACAAACAACCTCGTGTATAATTATAACCGGGCAAAAATAGCATGGTATTATATTGACCCGTTATTCCTGAGAAATAATAGCCTAACCCCCGAATACATGCGGAAGAACCCCGATTTTCAATGTAGCCATTATGTCCGGGAGATATATCAGAAAGAGATTTTTCCAAACCGCGAAACCCCGAGCGGGATGCCTACCAATATTCCTGTTATGAATATTTCTTATTATCCCAGCCAGAAAGGGCCTTATAATTATGATGTAGCAGGCAGCAATGTATCTGACGGGATCAATGAGAATGGAAACTTGATAAATCCTTCCTCACGATGGGGTGGAATCATGAGGGATTTATCATATTCCGATTTTGAGGAAGCAAATATCCAGTACATTGATTTTTGGCTAATGGATCCGTTTGTTGAAAATAAGGATGCTGATGGCGGACAACTTATTTTTAACCTGGGAGAAATATCGGAAGATATATTAAAAGACGGGAAAAAAATGTTTGAGCATAAATTACCGGAATTTGATAATACGACAGGCGTGGAATACTCTGCATGGGGGCGCATCCCTACAGGCGATTCTTACGTGAGGTCTTTTGATAATGGAGAAGACAGGTCGCACCAGGATGTTGGGCTGGACGGGTTGGATAATGAGCATGAAAAAACGTTTTTCAATGATTATTTAGATGAAATTGCCAGTACATTTCCTGGTGGAAAAAATTCCAAAGCTTACAAACAAGCACAACAAGACCCTTCAAATGATGATTATATGTATTTTCGTTCAACCCAATATGATAATCAGGAAGCGGATATTATTCAACGATATAAACGATTTAATGGAATGGAAGACAACTCACCGACCGATGAACAATCCCCGGAATCATACAGAACGTCGGCAACATCTCTCCCGGATGTTGAAGATATTAAAGAAGATAATAAGTTAAAAAGAGTAAAGGAAGCATACTTGGAATACAACTTAAATATTACACCCGACAGCCTTCGGACCGGCATGAATTATATAATGGATAGTGTAAGTACCACGGGGAAAGGAGAGGAATGTGATAATAATACACCTGTCACATGGTATCATTTCCGGATACCTATCAAGGAATATAATAAACGGGTAGGGCCTATCAGCGATTTTAGATCCATCCGGTACGCGCGAATGTTTTTTACCGGTTTTGAAGATTCTGTAATTTTCCGCTTTGCCACGCTTGAACTTGTAAGAAGTGAATGGAGAAAATTTAATGAAACACTTATTACTCCAGGAGAAGAGCTCTCCGTGCCTGAATCACCCGAGACCAGGTTTGCTATTGGGGCTGTAAATATTGAAGAAAATGATAATAAAGAACCTGTAAACTATGTATTGCCCCCGGGTATAACAAGGGTGGTGGACCCGGCAGATCCGCAGTTGCGCCAGCTTAATGAACAAGCCATCAC
Source organism: uncultured Bacteroidales bacterium (assembly GCA_964413555.1). Lineage (GTDB taxonomy): Bacteria > Bacteroidota > Bacteroidia > Bacteroidales > JBBRXJ01 > CAYMKE01. The sequence goes on from CAYPTK010000037.1 coordinate 12,915, forward strand.
GTTTACTGTTGAAGAACTACAGGATGGACATGCACGGGCCGCGTACAAAACAGCCCTGCTTGATATCAGGGAATACAAACGACTGCAAATGTTTGTTCATGCAGCAGAAATTCCCGGGAGAAATGCTTTAGAAGATGGTGATGTGACAGCATTCATAAGAATTGGATCTGATTTTACCGAAAATTATTATGAATACGAAATACCCCTCGAAATAACTGAACCAGGAGATTATAAAAGTGGAGATGAAGATGAACGAGATCGTAAATTAGTTTGGAAAAATGAGTTTGATATTAAATTAAACCAATTGCCGGATTTAAAACTTAGACGCAATGATGAAATGAATAGTGGAACAGGCATTGATTATAATACCCTGTATTCTGAATACATTAAAAACAATAAATTATCTATCAAAGGGAATCCAAACCTAAGCGATATTAAAACCATCATGATTGGTGTCAGGAACCCAAGAGATCAGGGAAATACAGGAGAGCCTATTTCAGTTGAAGTCTGGATGAATGAATTGCGCCTCTCTCATTTTAAAGAAGAAGGGGGGTGGGCCGCCAATGCACGTGTTAATACCACGTTGAGCGATTTTGCAAACATCGATGTAGCTGGAAGTACTCTTAAACCCGGGTTCGGAAGCATTGAGAAAAAAACAAACGAACGGAGCAAAGAGGAAATATACAGGGCTGACCTTTCATCCAATATTGCACTTGGTAAATTTTTTCCCAAAAAAGCAGGAGTCAGGCTTCCAATGTATATTGGCTATTCTACTTCCATTACAACACCCCAGTACAACCCCCTTGAACCCGACGTGAAATTCAAAAAATCATTGGACCGTCTTGAAAGCGACAGTGCCAGGAAAGCATTGAAGCATATGGCGCAGGAAAGGGAGTTCAGGAAAAGCATCAATTTTACAAATGTAGGCATCAATCCGTCTAAAGGCAAACAGAGGATATACAGTCCTTCAAATTTCGCCTTTCACCTGGGATATTCCAAGAGATTTGCCCGGAACATAGATATTGATTCACTGGTTGAAAAGAGAATTAAAGGCGGTTTTGTATATAATTACAGCCTCAGGCCTAAAAATGTTTATCCTTTCAGAAAAGTGATTAAAGGAAAAGCTCTCAGGCTGATCAGGGATTTTAATTTTAACTATTTACCATCATTAATCTCGTGGCGTTCTGATTTTAATGCCATGTACCGCGAGCAGAGATTTAGAAACCTGAGTTTTTCAGATTCAAAATTCAAGCTCCCGTGGACCATCGAAAAAAATTATATTTGGCAAAATGATTATAAACTAAAATTTGACCTCGCTCGAAGTCTTCAACTGGATTGGAGTGCTGGCAACAGGTCAAGAATGGATGATCCTTCCAAAAATGGTATCCTGAGATATGAAGACCCGGACAATAAATATGATAATATGACAGATGAAATCGTGGATAACGCGTTTGGCAACAGTGTTCTACAGTATCAACATAAATTAGGTATTACATATAAAATTCCCATCAACAAAATTGGACTGTTGGACTGGACCAATGCTACTGCCAATTATGACGGGACATACAGGTGGAGCGCCGGCCCGGATTATTCCAATGTTGAAGGAATTGATGATTTGGGAAATACCATTGATAATTCACGGAATATGCGGCTTTCAACACGATTTCAGTTGACCCGGTTATACAACAAGGTAGGCTTTCTTGAACGCCTTAATAAAAACGACAAGCGTCAGAAAAAAGAAGATCTTAAAACTGTTGAATACAAAGAAAACGTTAATTTACGGAAAGGAAAATCCAAGTCCATTTATCACAAGCTTGGAACCGAAGATGTGAAAGTATGGGTGACGGACGCGAGTGGCAATGAAATTAAAGGTGAGCTGGAAATTGTCAATAATAACCGGGTGAAATTCACACCAGATGAAACCAAAAACAATGCAACCGTTCAGGTTGAAGGAAAAGTGGCAAAAAAAACAAACCCGCTCGTTGTTATTGGAAAACAAATTATCCGGACAATGATGGGAGTCCGGGACTTTTCTGTTTCTTTTTCAAAAGGAAATGCAACGACAATTCCCGGGTATGAAAAAGAGGCTAATTTATTCCGCTTTGGACTGGATAATTCATTTAATGCACCAGGCGTTCCTTTTATCCTGGGAAATACAGATGAGGAGTGGTTGGGAGACAATATTAACACCGATAATTGGCATACAGGAGATTCAAATATTATAAATCCGGTATTGTTTTCAAATACCAAACGTCTCAATGTAAGAAGTACGTTTGAACCTTTTGATGGTTTTAAAATTGAATTGTCAGGAAACTGGTCACAATCGTTTAATAGAGAAACATATTTCACGTATAATGATTCTACGAAGAGGTATCCCGAGTTTGAAAAAGCTGCTTACACGGAAACAGGAAGTTTTAGTATGTCATACATAGCAATTGGAACAGCTTTTGAACAGGTCAATGAATCGAATGATTATCAATCTCAAGCCTTTGAAGATTTCAGGAATAATCGCGAGATCATTTCCAGGCGATTATCAGACAGAAGGATGAGATGGGATACGGCTTACAATCCGGAAGGCCATGTTTACCTTCCCGAATCTGATGATAGTGTTAATTATAAAGACTATGCCAAAGGTTATGGCCCCTATGCACAGCAAAATCTAATCCCCGCGTTTCTCGCTGCCTACGGCATCCGGGGAGTGAATAAGGTTCCCCTTGAGTCACTTCAGACCTGGCAATACATGCTTCCTAACTGGAGGGTAAGGTTTAGCAAACTGTCTAAGATAGATTGGATTAAAGAACGCTTCAAATCAGTTAGCCTTAATCATTCATACAATTGTACCTACAGCACGGGTTCATTTATCAGTAATACAGAGTATGACAGCGCACAGCAAGCTATCAATTTGCAGGGCGACTACATTTCGAAATACAATTTCTCTGGTGTTTCTATTAGTGAGCAATTCAGGCCCCTCGTTGGAATTGATGTAACATTTAAAAATGATCTCAGGGTTGGAGCCAAGTGGCAAAAATCCAGAAGCATGTCATTGAGCTTTGCAAGTAACAGGCTTACAGAAATACGAAGTAACGAGTTTTCTGTTGGCGCCAGTTACCGTTTTGACGAAGTGCCTTTGATATTGAATTTTGGTAATGGCGACCAGAAATCTTTCAAAAGCGACTTAAAGTTAAATGCAGATGTGGGTATCAGGTCAAACCTGAGTATCTACCGGGATATGGAAGGTGGGGAACCGGAAATATCTCAGGGTAGAAAAATTATTACATGGAAATTCTCCGCGGATTATGCAGTGAGCAGTAATTTTACACTCACGGCTTTCTATAACAGGCAATCAACTAATCCATTTATTTCCAGGCAATATGCAACAAAAAACACCAATATTGGATTTAGTGTAAGGTTTATTCTCGCGCAGTAACGTGGTTTTGATCTTTACAATTCAAAATAATCACTTTTTTGACTGCCTTCATTTGTTCCATAAATATTTTTCATTACATTTGGACTGCATTTTATGTCGTGTGAAGTGAGGCTTATAAATGGCACACTTATTGTTTTTAAAACGTATAATTTAAAAAATTTCTCATTATGAATATACCAGGAGATTTACTCTACACGAAAGATCATGAATGGATTAAAAAAGTAAATGATAATGAAGCCATTATAGGCATTACCGATTATGCTCAGGGAGAACTTGGCGATATCGTGTATGTTGAGGTTGAGACCGAGGGCGATTCACTTGAAAAAGGTGAAACGTTCGGGACCGTGGAGGCAGTGAAAACAGTTTCAGATCTATTTTTACCTCTTTCAGGTGAAATATTGGAATTTAATTCAACATTGGAAGATGCTCCCGAGACAATTAATAGCGATCCTTATGGTGATGGCTGGATTATAAAAGTTAAACTATCAAATCCCGGTGAAGTTGATGACTTAACGAGTGCCGATGACTATAAAAAAATGATTGAGGGATAGTGCCTTAATCATTATAAGTGCATGATGCACCGGTGCATCATGCACTTATAATTACCTGATTGTTGATCATCTGGCTATATGTTCCGGGTCTTCAGAAATAAAAATCTTATTGCATGACCATTTTCACCGCGGCCATAACATTGATTTTGGTGATGGACCCTTTTGGGAATATTCCCTTATTCCTGTCTATACTTAGGGATATCGAGCCCAAAAAACGGAAATATATCATCATCAGGG
>CAYPTK010000038.1:0-17098 GCA_964413555.1 uncultured Bacteroidales bacterium
ACTCTTTACCTCTCAATTGAAAATTACAATGAGCAATCCCGCAGGATATATTTGAATGATAAAACAGGTTGGCCATGACGGCTGAATCTACCCCGGCGCTGACTGCCAGTAAAATAGTGTCAGTTTTGTTTATTTTTAATGTGTTATCGAGATAATGTTTAAATGCTTCAATCATAATTCGTGGTTAAGGGTTTCTGTCATTGCTCGTGCTTTCAACAGGCACTCTTTATATTCATTTTCGGGGATTGAATTTGCTGTAATTGCTCCACCAACATGAAATGATAAATATTTATTTACTTCATTGTATAAAAAACTCCTGATGACTACATTAAAGTCGAAATCTCCTGAAGGAGTAAAATACCCGACGGCTCCCGAATAAAGCCCTCTCCTGGATGCTTCGTACTGCTCGATCAATTCCATGGCCCGTACCTTAGGTGCTCCTGTCATAGACCCCATGGGAAATGCATTTTTTATGATGTCGACCGGGTGGTATTGAGGATCATGGATCGAAGATACGGTAGATATCATTTGATGTACCTGTTCGAAGGTGTAAATCCCGAAGAGCTCTTCAATTTTTACAGACCCCTCCCGTGCTGTTTTAGCTAAGTCATTTCGCACGAGGTCAACGATCATCACATTTTCTGCCCGTTCTTTCGGATCATTCAATAATTGTTGTTTTAAGCGTTCATCTTCTTTGGATGTTGTCCCCCTTTGTATAGTTCCTTTAATGGGTTGGGAAATAATTGTTGTTCCTGTCTTTTTTAAAAAGCGTTCCGGACTTGCAGAAATAAGATGTTGTTGTTTTAATTTATAATAACATGAAAAGGGCGTGGGAGAGATGTTTTTTAATTTTAAATATAATTCAGGAGGATCAATGATCACGGGTGTTGAATAGAATTCCTGGCAGAAATTCATTTCAAAAATATCTCCGCGGTGGATATGTTTAATGATTTTGTTTACAGTATCCAGGTATGTTTTTTTTGTCAGTTTAGGTGTTACAGGTATGCCGGGAGTAAGGACGGGATTGTTTTTTTTTTCATCCCGGGTGGCCATGAGTAATGCTTCCACGCGTTGTTCAGCATCATGGCCCGGGTGGTATTGGAGTGTTAACATACCTTCCCGGATGAAGATAAGATACCGGGGACAAAAAAAATGCATCAATGGCATGTTAATATGATCCGGGTTATTAGAGGTTAAAAGTTCTGTCTCGTTCTTAACATCATACGATAAAAATCCCAATACCCAATCTCCTGTCGTGTTTAAATAGGATTGTAACGAATCAAAATTGGTGTTTTTTAATGTTGTTACAGGATCTGCACCTACCAGGCATTCAAACGTGTTATAACCGGATTTATATTGGTTGGTGTCAAGGTATACTGATACATCAAATGCCGAAGCCCAATGAAGAACCCGTTCTTTGATGGTATTAACCTTTTGATGAATTGGGAATTGAAGTGTCTTTCGCATGCTCATATCATTATGCTGTACAAAGTTATTGATAATGATTGAACATCCCATTAAAAAGGTGAAAAATAATTTACGAGGAGAATTTCTTTAAACCCAAATTATGTATAAAAAAAAGGCTGCCTAAACAGACAGCCTTTTTTTTATTTTCAGGTAATGATTATTTTACGATAATCATTTTTGATAAATTCAGATCATTTCCTGTTACTTTAATTAAATAAACGCCGGGATTGAAAATACCTGCATCAATTTGCATGGAAGTTGACTGTGAATCATTGATTGACAAGGGGGTCGTATATACCTTTTTCCCATTTATATTATAGATAGCAATATCCACGATTTTAGAGTCTTCAAACCCTGTTAAATTAACAGTTAATACATCATCATCCAATGGGTTTGGGTACAGATTGATTGACGCGTTGTCATTGTCAGTAGTTACATCTTCGATACCGCTCACAGCTTTCCCGGATTTTATGTTGCTACCATCAATGATCAGCTCGGGCATGTAATCCGTATCTTCTGATGAACTGTATTTTGTAAAACTGGTAATGCCATCAGTTAAAATACTCGAAATATTAATGGAAAATTCGCTGCCCATCGCGTTTTCAAGAGCTGTAATCCCATCAGCATTGAATTCAATTTCATTCCATGATCTATTCGTTACTGTATGTTCAGCAATAGTATTACCCAGGTCTGTAGGCCTGTTGTTCCAGGTAATGTTGTCTTCACTCCAATTATTATCATTGACAACTTTTAAGAAATGTTCCGGACCTGTATTCCATGAACCTACAAACATTCTAAGCTTAGCAGAATTTACAGTACCTGATGATTGCAAATGGCTCAGGTCAAATTTGAGATAGGCTTGTTCATCATGGCCGTCATCATACCGTACAACTTTAAAATCTGACTTGTTGCCATAATTCCTGTCTGGTGAATCATTATACACCGTGGCATCATCAATCGGATTTACTGTATCCATTGCCGGCCCAGGCGATGATGAATTCACGGTAACATCTACATTGTCCGTGTTCTCACATCCATTGGCATCTGTTACAACCACGGTATACATGCCATCTGCCGAAGTGGTTGCTGATGAGATGGTGGGGTTCTGATCAGTTGAGCTGAAGTTGTCTGGCCCGCTCCATGACCAGCTCTCTGCATCTCCGCCACTTTCACTTAAGTTGATGTCATCCCCTTCATCAACCGGGGAGTTGCTCCCGGCTGTAGCTGTAGGTGCAGCGTTCACGGTAACATTTATGTTATCTGTATCTTTACACCCGTTAGCATCGGTGACAGTAACCGTATAGGTGCCGTCTGCAGAGGTCGTTGAAGAAGAAATGGCCGGGTTTTGGTTTGATGAGCTAAAGCTATTTGGGCCACTCCATGACCAGCTGGTTGCATCATCCCCGCTCTCGGTTAAATTGATGTTTTCTCCTTCGCAAACCGGGGAGTTACTGCCTGCTGTAGCAGTTGGGAGGGCATTCACTGTAACCGTCACCTCGTCAGTCGCTGTATTGTCATCTGCATCTGTAATCGTTACCGTGTATGTTCCTGATGCCGAAGTGGATGCTGATGAGATGGTCGGGTTTTGTTCTGATGAACTAAAACTATTTGGCCCGCTCCATGACCAGCTTTCTGCATCTCCGCCACTTTCGGTTAGATTAATATCTTCACCGGCACAAACAGGTGAATTGCTGCCTGCAGTGGCTGTCGGAGTAGTACCGCTTTCACCACCAACAATAATCAATTCAGGCATGTAACCCGCGTTCTCAGATGAATTATACTTGGTGAAACTTGTAATGCCATCGGTTATAATACTTGAAATATTGATAGAAAATTCATCTCCTAATGCATTTTCGAGTGCACTGATTCCTTCTGCATTGAATTCTATCTCATTCCATGACCTGCTTTCAACAACATGTTCTGCAATCGTGTTACCCAGGTCGGTGGGACGGTTATTCCATGTAATATTATCTTCACTCCAGTTATTATCATTCACAACTTTCAGGAAATGTTCGGGGCCGGAGTTCCATGAATCAACATATAACCTAAGTTTAGCAGAACTGATTGAACCTGAAGCTGAAAATCCACTTAAGTCAAATTTAATATAGGCCTGCTCGTCATGGCCGTCATCATAGCGTACGACTTTAAAATCTGATTTGTTGCCATAATTCCTGTCAGGTGATTCATTGTACACGGTTGCATCATCAACCGGGTTCAATGTATCTGATGTAGGATTTACAGTGGAGGTATTCACGGTTACATTTACATTGTCGGTGCTTTCACACCCGTTTCCGCCTGTTATGGTAACAGTATAAGTGCCATCATTAGAAGCTGATGCTGAAGATATCGTGGGGTTCTGATCAGTTGAGCTAAAGCTGTTTGGCCCGCTCCATGACCAGCTCTCTGCATCTCCGCCGCTTTCGCTTAAGTTGATGTCATCCCCTTCTTCAACCGGGGAGTTGCTGCCGGCTGTAGCTGTAGGTGCAGCGTTCACGGTAACATTTACGTTATCTGTATCTTTACACCCGTTGGCATCGGTTACAGTAACCGTATAGGTGCCGTCTGCAGAGGTCGTTGAAGAAGAAATGGCCGGGTTTTGATTTGATGAACTAAAGCTATTGGGCCCACTCCATGACCAGCTGGTTGCATCATCCCCGCTCTCGGTTAAATTGATACTTTCACCTTCGCAAACCGGGGAATTGCTGCCTGCTGTGGCTGTAGGAAGGGCATTCACTGTAACCGTGACCTCGTCAGTCGCTGTATGGTCATCTGCATCTGTAATGGTTACTTTATATGTTCCTGCATTAGAAGCTGTTGCAGATGATATGGTTGGGTTTTGATTTGTTGAACCAAAACTATTCGGCCCGCTCCATGACCAACTTACAGCATCGCCTCCACTTTCTGTGAGGTTTATATCGTCGCCCACGCATACCGGTGAATTGCTACCGGCTGTAGCTGTTGGTGTACCTGTTCCACAGTCTCGTGGCCAGGTACCATGATCCGGACACCAGGTTACATCATGTTCGCCGCTTAATGCATCTATTTCATTCTTAAAATCGGTGCTTGAACTGAAAAGGTAAGCTTCATGCCCGGGGTTAATTTCCGGGAATGAATAAAAACATAACCATGAAACTTCCATATCATTTTCATAGAATTCAATCAGTTCACCACTATATTCCAAACTGCCATGTAATGTATTGTCACGATCAAATTCAGTATTAATAAAAGCATATCCCAGGTCTTGTAGTTGTGGAATAATATTTAATTCATAAGAATTTGGACAACAAGACCCGTCATATTTTCGAGCGTGTGAACACCAGTAATAGCCATGGTAGCCCATGGATGCATTGCTAAAATCCACACCGCCATCTTCCATTGCCTGTATGTCTTGTAAGAGATAGTCTGCTGTAGCCACTAACCCCCCGTAGCTTCGCATGATGACATGCGTGCTCGGGGCATGCTCCCGGATGATGTTATATGCTTCCACTTCCATGTCTATCGTTGCATCAGAAGAAGGGTTGTTACATACAAACTCGGGTTCATTATATACTTCATATATTACATGCGTTTCATCAGCATACCGCGGGGCATAGTATGGCCAGAATTCCCTCATTTTATCCAATGAAAACTCACCATTTTTATCCCATCCTCCAATGGTTATAACAAGATAAACACCGGCTTCACGTGTCCACTTCACTAAACTGTCTGCTAACGGTTGGTATCTTCCGGTTGGAGTAGCATACCATCCGCAATAAAAATGAAAAGCATTCATTCCATATTCAGTGGCAGCTTTAGTAATACCTTCTTTCGTTCCTTCACGGATTTCTGAAGGATCATTATGGTAATAATCCGTGTATATGTAACATCCGCGTAAACGAGAGCCGTTATCGGCTACCAGCGTGCCATTAGAAATGTATGGCCTTCCTCGTTGTTGTGCTAACAATGAAAACATCATCAGCATCAAACAAATTGTAAAACTAAGTTTTTTCATACGTTTAGTTCGTTTTAGGGTTTATAAATAAAGTGGTGAGGAATTGTCGCCCCACCACTATAGTAGATCGTTTATTAGTTTGTTAGCTTTTTACGGTTGAAGAACTGAAGGTGTCTTTGTTCTGCTTCAACTTAAACATAAATATAGTTATATACAATTTCTATTAAAAGTAACCTGGTAACATGAATGAAATCATGAAACGTAATGTTACATTATTTCAGAAAATGTATCACCAGTACATGATTTTATGATGTGAAAATGAAACCTGCCTGTATCTTCCTTGCCGGTTGCAGGTAGTGAATGAATTGTTTTGATGCAAACACTCGACTTTATAGACATGACACTAGCTATGCAATCAATAACGTTTCATGTTTTTTTTATTTGGTTTACATACCATTGAATAATGATTGTATTAAAACTGGAAAAACTCATTTTGACTTTTTTCCCCTGGTGTATTAAATCTTTTTTAAATTCGTTTGTTATATTATAATAAAAATTCCAATCATGTTTAATTAAGATTTTTTTAATAATTATCCCGGGCATCAACTTTTTGAATAAATTTTTAATTTTTTGAATTTTAATTGTCAATTGTGAAGGTTGTAATTCATTTTTAAAATTTAGTTCGTGTTTTTCAAAAAAACAATTTGTTAATAAATCATCATAAAAAGTCTTATCTTTTTTAATATTATAAGGTACATGTGCAAAAAAATCGAGTATATCACGATCATAAAAAGGAAGCCTGTATTCGTATCCAAAGAAGTTAAATACTCTGCAAGAATTTATAATAAATTTAGCTAACTTTTCTTTGTAATCCCAATTCTCATATATACTATAGGGTAAAGCACCTTGTTTGTATTCTAAGGAGATGTCGGTTTTTATATTTGAAATGGTTAAATGTTTGAAATCTTTTTTTTGCTTGTGATAAATGAATTTATCATGATATATTTTATGAGCCAATTGATTTAAAGAATAATATGGTTTTACAAAATTTTTATTCAATTGACTGCCTCCCAATGCATCACCTGAATGCCCGGGGATAAATATTGAATTAGGTGGTATCAAATGACGCGTTGTCAAATATTTAATGGCAAAAAATTCCTGCATAAAAAACATAGAAGCACCTTCAGCAGCATAAGAGTAATAATTTTTGAATGATTCGTCTTCTAAGAAATGGCTGATTAATTGTTGATTATATGGAATATAAATCCATTGAAAACCGAGCGAACGTGCAACTTTTTTAGAAATAGCGATTTCATCATTCCCGGGTCTTCCGAACGTGAAACAAATAACGTTATTGTATCCTGCATTTTTTAACATAACTGCAATTAATCTTGAATCGTATCCACCACTCAAAGGTATTACAGCAGTTCTATCTTCTAATGTTCTAACAAGTCTCTTAGAACAATTATTTAGAATTTGCCGTGCATTTGTAAGTAATTGATTATATTCACTATTTACAGGGGTTAAAATGCTATAGCGATGATACTCTAAAGCAGTCATTTGATTATTAATGAAAGATAATATTTCACCTGCTTTTACCTGGTATATGTTTTGAAATAATGTATTATTCCGGGGAACAAAACCGGTGCATATGAATTCACTAACACTTTCATTGTTTATTTTTTTCCCTGTATCAGTTAAGAAATGAGATAAACGATTTGCTGAATCCGAGATGATCAGGTCATTGGTGTTTAATAAATAAAACAGGGGATAGTGCCTGGCATGATCAATGGCGAATATAACTCCCTGATGAACACGAATTATAACACTAAACTGTCCATTTACAGTTGTAAGAAGTTGCTTTAATTCATTTACATGATTAACTCTCTTGAAAAAATTGCATAAATCATTACCTTTTAATAATTTTTCATTTTCATCAAAAAGAAAACCTTTAACATGAATATTTTCTTTTTGAAACCATTGATTCGCTTTGTTGTCTGTCAATATTATTTTAATCACCCAGGTATTCTTTATAAATATTAATTATTTGATTCGCGACGGACCGTTTATTGTAATGATTTACTGCTCCTTCTCTGATGTTAATTTGATTATAGTTTTTATAAGAATGATATATTTTTTTCATTGCATTTTTTAATGAATCCACGTTTTCATTTTCAGCCAGGATTCCATTATTTGGTTTGATTATATACTCGGGGCCACCGGACCTGGTACCTATTACCGGCAATCCTGTTGATAATGCCTCTATGAATACAACGCCAAATGCTTCAAATCTGCTTGCCAAAACAAATACATCGGATTGATGCATGTATTTTTTAACTTCATATTTATTTAAACTTCCGGTAAATAAAACGTTATTTTCTAAATTTTCTTTTTTGACTTGATTCAACAACGTGTTATACATACTCCCATTACCCCCGATAATTAAAAATGAGTTCGGCTGAACATGATCATTGAATTTTTTAAAAGCTTTAATTAATATATCCATTCCTTTTACATATTCTAAAACGCCTAAAGAGAAAAAGGTGAATGGATGTTGATTTCGCTCTTTTATTGGTAATGTAAAAAAACAAGTATCAGTCATGTTCGGGATGGATATCATTTTTTCGGCAGAAGGAGGGTAAAAAGATGACAAAGAATCGTTTAATATATCACTAACAAGAATAACGCGCTGGCTTAATTGAAGTGCTTTTTTTATTTTAGGAGCATAAAATGATTTTAAAAAAATAGATTTAGCTTTAGGGTGATTTACAAATCTACTTCTATGCTCTGTAATTATAAAAGGGACACCGTATTGTTCACTGATAATAGATGCAGCATACCCTGCCCATATCGTTGAATGAGCATGAATTATATCTGGTTTTCCATGTTCGCTTTCATATTTTAAATATTGACGAATAACTTTTTGAACCCAATATTTAATATTTAATTTTTCATTTTTTGGAATTTTCCGGTAATAACTTTTGATTACACGAACATTAGAATGATGATGATTGAAATGTTTAGGAAATAAATACCGGAATTTATGTTGCCGTGTATTCAGTGTAATAACTGCTAATATATCAACATGTATGCCTTCTCGTGCAATGGCAGTAGCTTGTTCCAGGAAAAAATTACCTCTTTCAGGAAACCATGAAGGCAAAGACAAAATCTTTATCCCAGGGTTCTTTTTTTCAAAATCTTTAGGATGGTATGGTTGCATATTCAGGTATTTTTTTTGGAATAAAAGAGTAAATAATTAATAATTATAATATTAAATACCACCCCGGTTAAGCTAAAAAATAAAATGGCATAATATGCATCATTTAATAAAATATATCCGGAATAAAGGGCTAAAAATCGAAATACAAGTATGGCCATGTCAAAGAACATGATTTTTTTTTGAACATTTAAAATTGCAATTACAAAGCCTGAAGGTGCATTAACAAACCCCATGAAAACCCATGGCATAATTGCCTGGGCATATTTTCCTGCTATTTCCCAGTCTGCACCGAAAAAAAATTCGATAATTACCGGGATAAAAACAAATAACAGGATGAATGGAATAATTCCATATTTAAATAACCTGAAATATGTTTTTCTTAAATATGGATAAAAACGATTTGTCGTGTTATAATGTTCATTTGCTTCTTGATAAAAAACCTGGCTAAATGACTTTCCGATTAGAGAAAAGGGGGTTGAAACAGTACGATGTGCCAATCCATAATAACCGGCATATATAATACCAAAAAATTTGGTTAATAAGAAAAATGGCAGATGGTTAGAGAGCCTGTTTAAAATATTGATGAATGAATAAAAGGTTGGAAAATCTTTATATTTTTTCCCCATGCTTAGCAGTGTTCTCAAAGTTACACGTGCAGAACCAGAACGGATATTTCCATGTTTTAAACTCAGGTATAATGTATATAAGAATCCTGAAAATTGTCCAACGATTAAACCAATAATCAATCCAATTTTTAACAGGCCAATATAACCAAACAATATATGAATGACTGCTGTTACAGATGTTTTAATGATTCGTCCGGCAGAAATATATTTATATTGCTTATTACGGTTAAAAAAATAAAAGCATACCTCTGAAATACCTAATAATAAAACAGAAAGTGGAACTAAATACAAGAATAATCCAATGTCTTTTTCTCCCAGTAATCCAATTAGCTCATCATGAAAAACCACGATGATAATCTCTGCAAAAAAGGCAAATAGGAAAGTAACAATAAGCCCCAGCACGAAAATTAATATAGCATCATCTTTTTTCGCGGGAAGTACAATCGCCATTTCATATTTTAGCGTTGAAATACTACCTAAAGTCATTCCTATTGCTGAATATAGAAAGAAGATACCAAAAGAACTTTCAGGATAAAGACGTGATAAAATGATCATGGAAAGCAAAGGGATGGCTTGGGCAATAGATGAACCGGAAAAAAGAATGAAAACATTTTGTATGAAATTGTTTTTTTTTGCTTTTTGAATTTGCTTTTTAAAATAATTAGTTTTAATCATCTAATATCAAAACCTTATGACTAATCTTCACGCAATTGTATAAAGTCAATTTCCGTGGGTTTATCGTTTTTTACAAGCTTGCCATGTTCACATTTCAGTACACCTTCAGGAAATTCTTTTAATAGATTGTAGTTATGAGTAGCCACGATCACTGTTTTTCCATTGTTTTTAATATCAAATAAAATGTTCATGATATTTGAAGATGTTTCGGGGTCAAGGTTCCCGGTAGGTTCATCAGCAAGAATAAGATCAGGGTCATTTAACAATGCCCGGGCAATCACAACTCGTTGTTGTTCGCCTCCCGAGAGTTCATGAGGCATTTTGTATCCTTTACGGTTCATCCCTACTTTTGTTAATACATATTCTATTCGTTCATTGATCTCTTTCTTATGCTTCCATCCCGTGGCATGAAGAACAAAAGAGAGGTTGTTATGAACTGTCCTGTCTGTCAATAATTGAAAATCCTGGAATACAATACCTAATTTTCTTCTTAGATAAGGGATGTCTTTCTTTTTTAACCGGTGAAGACTATACCCGGCAACATATCCTTCGCCATTCTTTAAAGGGATTTCAGCATTGATGGTTTTAATGAGGCTGGTCTTGCCGGTACCTACCTTGCCTATAATATAATAAAAATCGCCCTGGTAAATGGTTAAATTAACATCCGAAAGAATTAAATTATATTTTTGATAAATATCTGCATTTGTTAATTCAATAATCTTTTCGTTCGTGCTTTGATTTATCATGGTGTTTTATTTATCTTTGTAAATACGAAAACTGCATTATTCATATTGAATTGCAGAAAAACCTGTAAAACCACAGGCTGAATATGAACAGACAATATTAATCATTTGTCAATGAATTTCAAAAATAACATATTATTAATAATTAACATACGTTTGTTAATTATTAATATCATTAAAATACATTTTTCATTTTAATAATACCTATTTTTATGGTTTCATTTATTAGTATAAATTATTGATATATGGCTAAATACTTTAACGTTTCATTATTGTTGTTGCCATTACTGTTTTTTTCGGTTTCAGGAACTGCACAAAAAACACCTGTTCATTCATCTGTTGTCAATCATTATCAGGATGCAGTTGATTTGTTTGATAAAGAACAATACGGGGCCGCCAGGGAAATGTTTGCAGACATCATCAGGAACAGCACGGGAGGTCGCGTGTTAATGAAAATTAATTCAGAATATTATCATGCATTATGTGCTGCCAGGCTTTTTAATGACGATGCTGAATACCTGATTAACCAATTCATTCAACAATATCCCGAAAGTCAACGGATCACCCATGCTCAATTTGAAATGGCAGATTACCATTACCGGAATGATAGTTTTAACCTGGCCATTAAATGGTTTGACACGATAGATGTCCCCTCGCTTTATGAAGAAGAAAAATACGAGTATTATTTTAAGCTTGGATATGCATATTTTAAAACAGGACATTTTGATGAAGCCAGGGTCGCGTTTTTTGAAATAATGGATAAAGATACCAAATACGCGTCTCCGGCTACATATTATTATGCACATATCGCGTATGAACAAAATAATTACCAAACGGCCTTGAATGGCTTTAAAAAGCTTACAGATGACGCCACGTTCTCACCCGTGGCCCCGTATTATATTATCCAGATACTTTACCTGCAACACGAATACAACGAGATCATAGACTTCACTGTCCCATTGATAGATTCTGTTGAACTTCGTCGAAAAGACGAGATATTCAGGATATTGGGAGAGGCATATTACAATACAGAACAATACGACACCGCCATTATATACCTGCATAAATATATTGAAGAGACCGACGAGATCACGTATGATGACAAATATCATCTCGCCTATGCTTTTTATCGTGTCGGCCGCTATGAAGAAGCCGCGAGCCTGTTTAAAGAAGTGGCAAACCAGGAAAACGAGATGAGCCAAAATGCATTGTATCATTTGGGCGACTGTTATATTAAACTCGGGAAAAAACGGGAAGCCCGGCTTGCCTTTTCATCTGCTTCATCAATGGATTACGATTCTGTTATAAAGCGTGAAGCCATGTTCAATTACGCCCGGGTAACGTTCGATATATCTTATTCCCCCTTTAATGATGCCATTAAAGCGTTGAACAAATACATTGAAATGTATCCAGGTTCTGATAATACCAATAAAGCCTACAAATACCTTGTAATGGCCTACCTTAACACCAGGAATTACAAAGACGCATTTGCTTCTCTTCAACAATTGGATGCAATCACGGATGATGAACTGAAAAAAGCATACCAGCGAATCGCTTATTTCAGGGGACTCGAGTTGTATAATAATTTAGAGTTCAAAAATGCTATTGATTTGTTTGATAAATCATTACAATATGCATCATTCAACAGGGATCTCGAGGTAAAGGCGTATTACTGGAAAGCAGAAGCATTTTACAGGCTTGAAAACTACACTGATGCTATTGAAAATTATAAGACATACATAAACTCGCTCGGTGCTTTCCGTATGAAGTATTACAATGAAGCTCATTATGGAACCGGTTATGCTTATTTTAAACTTGAAAAATACGAGCCTGCTTCTACTTTTTTCAGGAAGTATGTCAATTTAATGGAACAAGAAACAAAAAAAACAGGAGATGCATACAATCGTGTAGGCGACTGCTTTTTTATGAAGCGGGAATATTGGCGGGCAGTGGATTTCTACACCAAAGCCATACAGGTAAATCTAATTGACCAGGATTATGCCCGGTTCCAAAAAGGGTTTTCATATGGTTTGATGAATAAATATGAAGAAAAAGTAAATGAATTGGGCCAGATGTTACAGGATCATCCTAATTCAGCGTATTATGACGATGCACTTTATGAAGGTGGGAAAGCGTATGTTGAATTGAACAATTTAGACTCTGCAATCAGCAGGTTTACCCGATTGGTAAATAAATACCCCCAAAGCAACTATGCAGCAGAAACATTCGTGAGGCTCGGGTTGATATATTACAATAAAGATGAAAATAAAAAAGCATTGGCGTATTATAAAAAAGTGATTGAAAACTACCCGAAAAACAAAGAAACAGAAAATGCCCTGACAGGTATTAAAAATATATACCTTGACATGTCAAATATAGACGGGTATTTTGAATATGTTGAAAACCTTGAAGGATATGAACCTGTAAGCGATGAACGGAAAGATTCATTGAAATACAGTGCTGCTGAAAATGTATACATGAAAGGAGAATGCAACCGTGCCATACAGTTATTCAATGATTACCTGGAAGAATTCGAACATGGAAACTTCCTGCTTAATGCACATTATTATAAAGGCAGTTGCCATTTCCGGAATAATGAATACATGAAAGCATTAGAATCATTTGAATACATCATTTCCAAAAAACAAAACTTCTTTACTGAAGAAGCACTCTTGAAAGCTGCACGGATTCATTATCAAAACAATAATTATAACAAGGCACTTGAAAATTACCAAAAACTGGAAGATATAGCTGATGAGAAAAGTGTAGTCCTGGAATCCAGGATTTATATCACGCGGTGTTACGCGCGCCTGAATAATCATGAGAAGACGATTGAAGCCGTGGAAATACTTTTAAATACTGATAAAGTAACACGGGGTGTCGAGCGCGAGGCACGATTTAAAAAAGCCATGGCATTTTATCATGAAGAAAGATGGGATGAAGCCATTGATGCATTTAGCCTTATCGTGCATGATGTAAAAAGCAAAGAAGGGGCAGAAGCAAAATTCAGGATCGCGGAGATATATTATAAAAAAGGTGAAACAAAAGAAGCCAAGAAAGTAATCCTGGATTTTTCTGATAAAAACACACCTCATCAATACTGGCTTGCCAGGAGCTTTATCCTGCTCGCGGATATTTATGCTGACGAGGGCAATGATTTCCAGGCAATTCACACGCTGAAAAGCATTATAAAAAATTATGATACACGAGATGACGGGATCGTTGACACTGCACAACGTAAAAAAGAACAACTGGTTGAACAACAAGAAAATGAAGAGGGCCAATGATTCAATATTTTTTAATATATATCTTATTCAAAATGCATAAAAAGGGTACATTCATTTTATCTTTATTTATCCTGTTATTTTTTTGTGGCAATAGCCTGGCACAAGAAGGGATTGAAAAAGAGGTAAGGGTGGTAAAATCATACCGTCCTGCTGTATCAGATGCTTTTAAAATTAATGAGCTGCCTGATTTAACAGATACTGTAACCATAAAAACAGATATAAATTACTCCATTCCCCCCAGGGAAATATCAATGCCTTACGAAATTGGACAGATCAAAGCAGCACGGATGCTGGGCGAGCCATTATCCGAACTATATAAAAATTACGTTCGGGTGGGCATGGGGAATTATGTTAAACCCATGATCAGTTTTCGCCATAACACTCTTAGATCAAGAGAACACACGTGGGGAACATACCTTAAACATGAATCCTCTATGGGTAAAGTAAAACTGAATGATGAGACCAAATCATATGCAGGGTATCATGACAGCAGGATCAATGTTTATGGCAAAAAGTTATGGAACAACGTGGCTGGTAAGGCAGACATTGATTTTAATAATAATACTCGACATTTTTATGGATTTGATCCGCTGGATACCATCCTTACCAAAGATGACATCCGGGATGACCACCGGCAAAACTTCCTCGATTTTTCTACAACGCTTCATTTACATTCACTAAACATTGATACAAATAAATTCAATTATTCCTTAGACGGGGGTTTTCTCTATCTACTGGATGCTTATAAACATTCAGAAAGCACGTTGTCATTTAACGGGTCGCTTAACAAAAAAAATAGTTCAAATATATTTGGTGTACATACTGATTACAGTAAAAATTTCAGGAGCGATACAACAGATTATTCTTATTTTTCTGCCCGGCCCTTTATCGAGAGAACAAATGAAGATTGGCATGTAACAGCAGGCGTCAATATCACGGTATTCACGGCCGGCAACAATACAAAAACATATTTTTACCCGGCCGGCCGGATCACGTTTAATATTCTCGACCATTTCATAGATCCTTATATTGGCGTTGATGGAAGGGTTGTTTCCAATGATTATTACCGTGTCACCAGGGAAAACCCTTTTGTAACACCCGGTATTTTAGTGAGGCCAACCGAACACCAATTGCATTTACACGGGGGCATCAAAGGAAATTTTAGCTCAAAGATAAGTTATAACCTCAGTATGCATTATTCCGTGATCAATAACATGTATTTTTACGTGAATGATTACAGCGATTCGATCGGGAACAGGTTTAATGTCATTTATGACAAGGCAGACGTGGAATTGACGAGATATCACGGGGAGATCACTTACCAGGCCGCGGATGATATATCGTTTTATTTCCGGGGAGACATTTACAATTACACCCTCACGGAGCTCGAGAAGCCCTGGCATAAGCCTTCGCACAGGATCACGCTGGCCGGGAGATATAATATACAAAACAAAATACTGCTTAATGCAGAGATTATCGGTATTGGCAAAACATTTGCCATGCCTGAACAGGCAGGCCACCCCCCCGTTGAACTGGAAGGCACTACAGATGTCAACCTCGACATAGAGTACAGGTATTCAAAAGTGTTATCCGGTTTTCTCGAGATCAACAACATGTTTGCTAAACGCTATTTTCCCTATCACCTGTATCCCACGCAACAGTTTAACCTGATGCTGGGTATATATTACACGCTATAGATAAAAAATACCCAAAATCTGTTCCACTAAAATTTCAGTAGTGCCTTTAAACTCAATAAATCAACAACTTAGTAACTTAAAAAACAAACAGATGAAGAAAAAAGTACACGAAAACGGGTGCAATGCAGTCTATGGCATAGGCTTCATTGGTGCAGTTGTTTATTATATTGCTCATGCAACAAGCTTTTGGATGGGCGTGCTCGGGTTTTTAAAAGCCATTGTATGGCCCGCTATTTTAGTGTATGAAGCACTGAAAAATTTGGGAGCGTGAAAGAATAAGTCGAAAGATAAAGTGTTTTTTACCTGACCTAAAGAATGTCAGTAGATGCATCGTCTTAATTGTAAAGTCAAGAATTGTTATTTATTATTAGCTGCTTCCTCCATTAATTCTCTAAGGCTTTTTACTTTTTTGGTGAATACAAGTCTACATTTTTGAAAAGGAACATTTATCAAAGTGAATGTATTCTCATCTCCTTGAGCATCATAGGTGTAGTAACGTGTTTCAACATTATTTGTAAATTCCCATATCATTTGATCAGGATTGTCATCTGTGACATCTACACTTACAAATTTAAATTTATGGTGAACAACAATTTCTTGTGCATCAGCAAGTACTTCAGGTTGTTGTAAGTTTAGAAGATCAAATACAGTTGTAAATGTTTGCATTGAAGGGAACAACATTCTAACCTTGATTGTAAATACATCAACTACTTTATTTTTATCAATAAACCATTCCCCACCAGTTGGTGTGAGATTTGCATACATAAACAGGTCATCAAAAGTTGAAACTACATTAATAAACTTACTTTTTCCGTAAATAATATACATAAAAAGAGGGCCTGCTGTAGATTCAAATCCCTCTGTATTAAATAAGTCCATATATATCGGAAAATTCCATGTCGTAATAGTATCGTAAATTGAATTACCAGATGTATCATACGCTTCAGTCAGTTCCCATACACCATACATTAAATCATCAGTTGGTGTAGGCTCTTCTTCCAATTCACACGTGCTAAAGCCAATTGCAAATGCAATGCATACGATGCCAATTATTATTTTATTCATTGTACTGTATTTTTATATGTTATTCTAAAAAATGTATTGCATCTCAATGTACGGAAAAAATGGATAAATAGTTGCCTGGAATTGGATTTTTTTTCTTTTTTTATCGCTTCTAAATATTGGGGTAGCTTTCAACACCAAACATCCCTTCATGTAAATAATAATAAATGAACCGAGCCGTGACTAAAATATTAGTCACTCGCTTGGATGATTTGTAATACGCTCATCGCGATGTGAACGTCAAAATGTAAACTCATGACAACCTATCCCGCCGTTAGCGGGGAAAGCTATCTAACCATTGAAAATTAAAAAATAAACAGATGAAACGTCCATGATATTAAACCCAAATTATGTATTAGAACTTCGTAATGAGCATTAAAAATACGATAA
>CAYPTK010000039.1:0-13657 GCA_964413555.1 uncultured Bacteroidales bacterium
AACCCAAAATATGCATTAGAAAATCTATTACACATTAAAACTACTTCAAAACAAGGCATTGCATTGTTTTATCGTATTTTTAATGCTCATTACGAAGTTCTAATACATAATTTGGGTTTAAATTGCACGGGCTATATTCAGGATAATAAATATTAACTCCCTTTATTTCCTTCAACGATCAATACAAATTCTCCTTTATTTTTTTTTCGTAACTCAAATATATTACCAAGTTCTTGCAAAGTACCTCTTCGTGTTTCTTCATGGATTTTCGTGATTTCTCTTGAAATACTTGCCTGCCGGTCGTTGCCAAAATATTCAATAAATTGTTTTAGTGTTTTTATAATCCGGTGGGGCGATTCATAAAATACCATTGTCCGTTTTTCTGTAGTCAATTCTTTTAAACGCTTGGTTCTTCCTTTTTTATGAGGCAGAAATCCTTCAAAACAAAAACGTTCACACGGGAGGCCTGATACCACGAGTGCAGGGACAAAAGCAGTTGCACCTGGCAGTGTTTCTACCGGGATGTTTTCTTTTATGCACTCACGCACAATTAAAAAACCTGGATCTGAAATACCCGGTGTACCGGCATTTGAACATAGTGCTATGGTCTTTCCTTTTTTTAATACCTCGATTAACCCGGGAACATGCTGATGTTCATTAAAGGTATGATATGGCTGCAGCGAATTTTCAATATTAAAATGTTTTAATAAATGATGTGTCTTCCTGGTATCTTCAGCTAATATAAAATCTGCATGTTGAAAAATTTCAAGCGCCCTGTATGTAATGTCGTTAAAATTTCCAATGGGAGTTGGAACAATATATAATTTGGAAGATGTATTTGTATCCATAAACAATACCTATCAAGTGTTATATTTCCTGTTAACCAAATCAATAAACATCTTTGCATAAGGGTTATCCATATCCCATGCAAAATTTTCATTTATATAATTCATGGCTTCATCAAAATCATTGGCATTATTTACAACATCAATGGTTTCTTTAAACCTGGCTTTATCGCCATTAAATAATTCTTTGGCAAATAAAAATTTATCATTTACACCCAATGCTTTATTAATATCCGTGATCGGCTTGGATTGAAGCCTTGAAGATAAATCAGTCTGTATTTTATTCCTTCCTATTGTCTCATTGATTTGATTTTCAGGGGCCGAAAATCGGTCTGCAAAAATTTTCCCGGCCTGTTTTTCTTTTTTTATCAATGGTTGTTCTTCTTCCTCATCTGCAATAACCTCTTCCTGTGCCTCTATCTCTTCTTCAGGTTCAGATGCAGTTTGTTGTTCAATTTCCAATTCGATTTCATTTTTTGGGTCCTGTTCCTGTTCTTCTATTGCTGAATTGTCATGTTCTTTACCAGGTATTGCTTTCCCCGGTTCCTCAACTTTCACAAGTTTTTCTTGTTCGCTTTCTCCCGATTCTAATGACTTTCCCATCATAGAAAACATTTCATAGATATCCCTCAATTTTCCTAAAGCAATATCTATTTCAATCTTGGGTATTTCAGCAGAATCTGAAGATTGAAATTTTTTAAGCAATACTTTGAGATGATCCATATCTTCATACATCTGTTCAAACGTGTTTTTATAATCCATCATTCAATATCCTGTGTTTTTTTAGCTAATTTTGTAATTTATCCTGATTCAGGATTTAACTTTAAAACATTACAATAAATAAATTATTATATGCTGTTGAATAAATAGTCTGTCGATAAAGACGGGTGTTTGGATCATAATGTTCGATAACGAGGCTCGCGGAACCCCAAAACGCGCGGTTTACTGGCGTGAATGAGCAATTTTTGGGCAAGCGTAACGAAGTTAACGGACATTATGGACAAACACTAAATAATAATGAGTATAAATATAATGATTTTTATTATGAACCGTATACATAAAAAGCATTTATAATAAATGAATAAATTTTTTACATTTCCAACGTGAAAGAATATACTGCATACAGCATAACAAATATAATAAATGGTTCTGTTATTGGCAACAGCAACCAACCAATACATCATGTATTAACCGACAGCAGGAAACTGGCCTTCCCGGGAGACAGCCTTTTTTTTGCCATACGTGGTGAACGACATGACGGGCATCATTACATAGAAGCTCTCGTGAAAAAAGGGGTTAAATGTTTTGTCGTGAATAACATCCCGGCTAAATTGAAAGAAAAAGCAACATTTATACAAGTTCAGGACACGTTAGACGCGCTTCAGATACTCGCGGCCCATCACCGGGATCAATTCAAACAACCAGTAATAGGAATCACCGGAAGCAATGGCAAGACTATTATAAAAGAATGGCTTTTTCAAACATTGTCTACAGAATACAAAATAGCCAGAAGTCCCAGGAGTTATAATTCACAGGTTGGCGTACCGCTCTCGGTATGGCAACTTGAAAATGAATTTGACCTGGGCATTATTGAAGCTGGTATTTCAAAACCGGGAGAGATGGAGCGATTGCAAAAAATTATTCACCCGGAAATAGGAATATTCACTAACATTGGTGAAGCGCACCAGGAAAATTTTCAACATATACAAGAAAAAGTCAATGAAAAGCTAGAATTATTTTATCATTCAAATCATTTAATATACTGCAAAGATCATAAAGAAATAAATGAAGCAATTACACGCTCGTACAAGCTTAAAAACATCAATCATTTCACCTGGTCTTATTCCCCTCTTTGTGATCTTCAGGTTATTAAAACATACGTTGAAAACAACAAAACAAAAATCATTTTAAATTACAAAAATAAAGCACATCAAATTGAAATACCATTCACGGATAAAGCATCACTGGAAAACATAATGCACGTGTGCAGCTTGATGTTGTTGTTAGGATATTCTTTCGACATTATCGCGCGAAGAATGCAATCACTTTCGCCAATTGGGATGAGGCTGGAAATGAAAAAGGGAATCAACAATTGCACCATCATAAATGACAGCTATAATTCTGATCCGGGATCTTTAAGCATTGCTCTTGATTTTCTTGAACAACAGCACCAGCATCCCCGTAAGACACTTATTTTATCAGACATACTGCAAACAGGAAAACCCGATGAGACGCTTTACAAAGAAGTATCATTGCTTATCAAAAACAAACAAATTGACCGTTTGATCGGTATCGGGAAAGCCATTACTGAACACGGGGATGTATTTTCAATACCAGGTAATTTCTATGATTCCACCCCGGCTTTTTTAAAGGAATTTACCAGGATTCCCTTTCAAAATGAAGCAATTCTGTTAAAAGGTGCACGAATATTTGAATTTGAGCGCATCAGCACACTGCTTGAAGAAAAAACAAATCGTACTGTTTTGGAAATCAATCTCAATGCACTTCAGCATAACCTGAATTATTTTAAATCATTGCTCTCTTCAACAACAAAAATAATGGTGATGGTAAAAGCATTCTCATATGGCAGCGGATCATATGAAATAGCCCACGTGCTACAATACCAGCATGTTGATTATTTAGGTGTTGCATTTGCAGACGAGGGCATCGCGTTAAGAAATGCAGGTGTTAAATTACCAATTATGGTCATGAACCCTGATTCGTCTGGTTTTGAAACGATGATCAATCATGAACTGGAACCTGAAATATTTGATATACAAGGTTTATATTCCTTCAACAAAGCAATTGAAAAAATAGGTAGCGAAACATTTTACCCGGTACATGTTAAAATAGATACAGGAATGAACAGGTTAGGATTTTATGAAGATCAACTGGATGAGTTGATTGCTGTACTGAAACAAACCAAAAATATCAGGGTAAAATCTGTATTTTCACATCTTGCTGCAAGTGATTCACCTGAACATGATGATTTTACACGTTTACAGTTCAAACGATTTGAAAAGATGAGTGATAAAATCCTTGCATCACTTGATTACCCTGTTGATCGTCATATACTAAATTCTGCCGGAATAGAAAGGTTTCCACGTGCCCGGTATGACATGGTTCGGCTGGGTATTGGAATATACGGGATCAGTGCTACAGACGCGTCAAATGTTGAACATATCAGTACGTTAAAAACCTATATTGCCCAGGTAAAACAAGTACCCACCACGGAAACCATCGGGTATGGCAGGCAGGGTAAAATTAACCGCGACACGACCATCGGGGTAGTCCCGATCGGATATGCTGACGGCATTAACCGGTTGCTAAGCAAAGGGAAGGGAAAATTCATAGTGAATGGGCACGAAGCCCCTATTATCGGCAATGTATGCATGGACATTACCATGATTGATATTACAGGCCTGGATGTAAAACCCGGCGCTGAAGTCATTGTTTTCGGCAAACAACAACCCATCACTGAATTGGCAAAACAATTGAATACCATCCCGTATGAAATCCTGACAAGCATTTCTGGAAGAGTAAAACGGGTGTATTATCAGGAATAAACAATATACTTTATAAAATTTAAACAGCAATATTTAGTTTTTTAACTTTGTATTTATTAATTTTATTTATAATAATTTGTATATTTGTCAATATATAGTTTATGTTTTAACAAAAAAACCTAAATACAATGTCATTGTCATTCAATAATAAAGAAAACCTTAATTTCAACTATAAGGTTAAAAATATATTATGTGAAACTCTAAATCTAAACAATATTGACAGTGCAATAGATAAAGATTATAAAGACCTGACTATTAATAATGATATTGACAAAGAAAAAAGCAGACTATATTCTACAAGGATAAGGGGTTCTGTCAGAATTGGGACTCAACGTTTTTATACCTTGAAAGAATACAATGAAAGAAAAAAAAATATAGAATCTTTTAAACTACCTTAATGGAATTTTCTAAACCAGAACTTGATTCCTTAAGAAGATTAGCAAGCATTTATCACAGGATAAAAGCAGTAGTTTTATATTCTGAAGAAATCGATGAAAATTCAAGGTCAAATATTCAAATTATAAAAGAATTACGAGATTCATTTGACCACGTTCTAAGGGTTTTTGTCAATAAATTTAATTTATCTGATGTTAAAAGAGATACAGACTATAATATTAAAAATCTGGATAAATCTTTAGGTCATTTATATAGAGCTTCATTTGATGCTCTTGACGGGGTCGTTTTATCATTAAAAGAACAAATTAGATATACAGTTGAAAATCAAAATCAAAATGTCCTTGTCGGGGTTTTAGGAGATGGATATTGGAAATTAAAAACAAAACTTCACCAACTGGATGAAGAGTTTACAAATTTTAGATCAAAAAAAGATTCGGGAGATGAAGCAATTGAAGAAATTATTAATAATTATATCATTAAAATCAATGACTTAAAAGAAATTCGTGATACTTTTGAGAAAAATTCTAATAATTTTTCTGAATACAAAAAAAACACTTTAAAAAAGAACATAAGGAATAATATAAAATACATAATTACTGCTATTATAGGAGCTTTTATTTACGCTATCGTGAACAAATTATTCTTTAGTAGTTAATAATATCCAATATAATTTTAAGCTAAAACCACCGATTTTAAACCTATGCCCCCATTATCTGTCGTAATCATAACATATAATGAAGAAAAAATGATTGGCAAGTGCCTTGAATCTGTTCAGGATATTGCTGACGAAATTATTGTAGTAGATTCGTTTTCAACGGATAAAACCAAAAATATTTGCGGACAATTCAACGTGAAATTTATTGAGCACCCGTTTGAAGGGCATATACAGCAAAAAAACAAAGCTCTTTCTCATGCTGCTTACCCACGTGTATTATCATTAGATGCCGATGAAGTATTATCTCCTGAATTAAAGGAAAGCATAAAAAAAGTCAAACAAAACTGGGAATATGACGGCTATTATTTCAACCGCTTAACGAACTATTGCGGGAAATGGATCAGGCACTGCGGGTGGTATCCTGATAAAAAACTTCGTTTACTGGACCGTAGAAAAGGAAATTGGGGAGGTGTAAACCCGCATGATAAGGTTATGATGGAAAAACATACCAAAACACACTATTTAAAAGGCGATTTACTGCATTATTCTTTTTTCACGATCGGGCAGCATATAGATCAGATCAATAAATTTACTGACATAAGCTCGCGTCAGCTTTATGAGCAAGGCAGGAACGTGCCCGTGTTCAAAATCCTGTTAAGCCCCTTCATAAAATTTATCCGCGATTATTTTATTAAAGCAGGTTTTCTCGACGGCTTTTATGGACTCGTGATTAGCATAAATTCAGCACATGCCAAATTCTTAAAATACAGCAAATTAAAAAGATTACATGGCAACCGGTAAAAACATCTGTTTTTTTAATAGCAACAAAGCATGGGGCGGCGGGGAAAAATGGCACCTTGATTTTGCTTCCAGGCTTTTCCTTGAAGGATATCATGTTATGATTGCCTGCCATCCCAAAGGCAGTTTGCTTAAAAAAGTCCTGAACAACAAAATCCCGTATTCTGTCTTTAAAATAAGCAATGTCAGTTTTATCAATCCATTTAAAATTTATAGCCTGTACCGGTTTTTAAAACAACAACGTACTCATCTTCTCATATTGAATTTACCATCAGATTTAAAAGCAGCCGGCATCGCTGCTCGGTTTGCCGGGGTAAAACATGTCATATACCGTCGCGGAAGCGCCATACCCGTGAGGAATACATGGCTTAACAGGTTCCTGTTTCGTCATATTATTACCGGGGTATTAGCCAATTCATTGAAAACACGTGATACCATTCTTCAAAACAATAAATCTCTCATTGATCCTGAAAAAATCAATGTCATTTATAATGGCATTGACCTTGAAGAATATGACAATAAAGACACTGTCGATATTTACCAGCACACCGGCAAGAAATTGGTCATTGGAAACGCGGGAAGACTGGTCAAACAAAAAGGGCAGCTATACCTGGTAGATATCGCTGAAAAATTAAAAAATACAGGTATTGATTTCAAAATACTTATCGCGGGAGAAGGGGAACTCAAAGAAAAAATTTTGGCTTACGCGAAGCAAAAACACGTGAACGAAAACATTGTCTTCACCGGGTTCGTGCCTGACATAAAATCATTTATGCACTCGCTGGATATTTTCGTGTTGCCCTCGTCATGGGAAGGGTTTGGGTATGTATTGGTCGAGGCAATGGCATGTAAAAAACCTGTCATAGGATTTGATGTTAGCAGCAATCCCGAAATTATCCGTCATAATGAGACTGGATACCTGATTGAACATGAAAACATTGAACAATTCGCTGATAAAATAATCATGTTGGCCAATGACAAACAATTAAGACATACATTTGGAGAAAACGGAAGGCATCGCGTGGAACAAAACTTTACAATGAAAACTGCATTAAAACAGTTCAAAGAAATTTATGTAGGTTTGCAGGATAAACAAACATTCTGATCATTTTATGTATTTTCTAAAAAAATATCGCCGGGGAATCAAAAACAGGTACACGAGGAAAACGCCACTCCCCGAAATCATCTTAAAAGACATCATATTTACATTTCAGGACCTTGAAAACTGGTTCAAAAATAAATTCAGGTCACGTACCATACTTGCCTACCCTCACCTGCCAAGCAGAAAATCATCGATTTACAAACTATGCAGACACATGCATTTTAATTTAACGAACAATATAAACCGTGATTTCGATGTTGCCATGTACTGGGAATATGGAACATATCTTAACGAATTTCGGAGACTGGAAGAGATAAGCAAGTATAAACGGGTTATTAATTTAAAAATCAGAGACATCAGCAAAAAAAATGTTGACCGGAAATTTCGTGAAATTTTTGGATATTCAACATTTGTTGACCCCATGCAATACCAGGGTAAATGTGTTAAAAAAAGCAATATTAATGCATTACACGATGGAGAGATCATTGACTGTCCTGTATCGGAAAAAGACGACAGGTTTGTATACCAGATTCCGCTGGATAACCTGAAAGAAAATGACAAGCATGAAGACATTCGAATACCAATTATTGCAAATGAATTTCCCTTGGTCTTTCTGCAGTACCGCTCTGTTAAAAATCGCTTCAGCATTGCCATAGAAGGGGAGATTAAACCCCGGCATGAAGTTTTATCGGATACCGAAACAAAACTGATTCAAAAACTTTGTATAGCCATGGGCCTTGAATTTGGAGAACTGGATGTCATACGGCATCAAAAAGACGGAAAATTATACGTGATTGATATTAATAACACCCCCTCATCCAGGTTCAGATTATTTTCCAACGCCGGGTATAAACCATTTTTGGATAAACAAAAAGAATTGTTCATGGATTCTTTTATATCAAATTATTAAATAGTGCCCGTCTATAAAGTCAAGTGATTGGATCATAAAACTTGATAACGACGTGAGCGAAACCCCAAAACACGCGGATTATTCGTGTAAATAAACTATACCGGGTGAAGCGCGATAAAATTAGCAGGCATGTTGGAACAAACACCAAATATTTTTATCACGAACCTCTCCTTACAATAAAAAAAATTGCTTATTTTTATCAAAATTTTAAACTAATTTATAGGAAATATGAAAGTATTGTTAACACTTATCACGATTACTCTTACATGCCTACAAGGTTTTACAGCACAAGATTCAGTTAAATATCAAGGACTGCTCTGGAAAATATCCGGTAATGGACTGGAAAAACCATCTTATCTATATGGGACAATGCATGTCAGTTCAAAATTGGCGTTCAACCTGGGAGACTCATTTTTCAATGCCATAAAGAATTCTGATATTATAGCACTTGAAATGAACCCGGAAAAATATATTGATGATTTGCTGGAGAATGGTTTCTTAGATAATTTAAATAATATGATGTCCGCGTATTACAAGACAAGTGATAACATGTATGAACAATTATTTAGTTTAAAAATACCAGAATATAATGAATATGCTTCGCTGATCGCTGAGGATAATAGATTAAATAACCCGATTTTATATCGTTACAGTGGTTTTCAGGATGACTTTGAAGAAAGCACTTACCTGGATTTATTTATTTACCAGGCAGGTAAAAAGATGAACAAAGGCATTTTTGGCCTTGAAACACTTGAACAGGTTACCGAACTAACTAAAAAAGCATATATTGCAAGCAGTAAAGAAGAGAATAAAAGAAGTTACAGGTATCCCGGCTCACGTAACATGCACGAAGAACTGGAACAAGCATACCGTAAAGGAAATCTTGACAAGATACATAAAATGACGTGTGAAATGTATTCTTCAAAAAGTTATGTAAACTATATTATATATGTACGAAATGAAGGTATGGCTGAGAAGATGGATTCTCTTATGCAACACCATAGCGTATTTACCGGGGTTGGCGCTGCTCATCTGCCTGGAAAAAAAGGAATCATAAACATATTACGAGAAAAAGGGTATACCGTAAACTCAATGTATCAGGACATATTTGGCAAGGGGCACAAAATGAGAAATAAAATTGACAAATTAAAATATAAAATAGATTTTCAAAAACATTTTACCGAAGACTCGTTGTTCTCGGTAGAGGTGCCAGGCAAACTCTATTCAACACCTACCGGGCTGATTAAATACAAAAGTTACCTGTGTACTGACCTGGTGAATGGCGCATTTTATAATATTAAACGGATGAGCACCTTTGCCCCGTTAATTGGAAGAAATCAGGATCAAATTGCAGCAAAAATAGACAGTATGCTCTATGAGAACATTCCCGGAAAAATTGTAGTGAAAAGATCACAATCAAAAAATCAAACCCATCAATTCGAGATCACGAACAAAACCAAACGAAGTGATTATCAACAATATCAAATATATGTAAATCCACTGGAAACAATTACTTTTAAAGTCGGGGGCAAAGATAAATATGCCAAAACCGGTTATGGAAAACATTTTTTAAACTCAATTGCCTTTAACACCAGTGAATATCAACAATGGGATACATATGAACCATCTCACGGTGAGTTTAGTATCCAAATCCCTGCCAATTATATAGTCAATAAACAGGAAGGCAACAACAGTTCCCCGGGATTAATGGTACAGGCTATGGATCCTAATGATTCATCTTATTATTTAATAATGAGGTCAAGTTATCACGATTACACGTACATTGAAGAAGACACGTTTGAAATCAGTGTACTGGCAGAAAACACGTGTGAAACATTTGATTTTGATATTATTGAAAAGAAAACCGGCACTCATGAATCCTATCCCTGCTTTACTGCATTAGCGATGAACAAGGACAGTAACAGGTTCATGCACATAAAAACGATCATTCGCGATGCAAATTATTATTTGTTGGCTTCAGTCACGAATCATAAAAAATCACCAAAAAAGTTTATAAATTCTTTTCATTTGAAAGAATATAAATACAAAGAAGATTTTGAGGAATACGTGGATACAAATCTTTATTTCACCGTGTTAACCACGAAACAACCCAAAAACAACAACCTGTTTAACAGTTTTAATCCTTATTTTGGATACAATCGTGATGATGAAGGCCAGTCATTCAAATATGATTCAAAAGAACACGTCGTATCCGCCGGAGAGATACCACAATCTATCAAGGTTGATTATATAAAATATCATAAGTTTAATCAAATAGATTCCATTAAAGAATATTTCAGCAAAATACTTAAATATGAAAAACGTGCCGGCCTGACAGTAAAAGACAGTTCTGTTGTTTTACAAGATAGTATTTTCAGCCTTGAATATTATTTGACAGATACAAATAGCATCAGGATAATCAGGAAAAAAAACATCATATTCAATGGCCTACGATACATCATTTCTGCAAATTATGACACCATCACGGGAGAAAGTAAATTTATAAGTACTTTTTTTGAAACATTTGTCCCCGCTACCGATACATTAATCGGCACCAATGTATTGATTGATAAGGCAAACCTGTTTTTTCAATCAATAGGCAGTGATTCGGCAATGTTTGAACATGCCAAACAATCTGTAAGTGAGGTGGATTTTAAAGATGAACATGCACCCCATATTATCTCGGTTCTTGACACATCAAAAAGGGTACGGGGTGACTTAGAATTTAGAAGTGACCTTATTTTAGCATTGGAATCATTAAAGCATGATGACATCGTGCCATATCTTTCAAGAATGTATAAACAGACCGGTGATACATCAACGCTCCAATTTGCAATCCTCGAAACATTGGCAGGTCAACAAACAAAACAAGCCAGTATTCAATTCAAAGATTTAATTATTCAAAATCCTCCATTAAGCAGCAGTGTATATGACATAAAATCTCTTTTCTACCCGTTTTACGATTCTCTTGAATTGGCAACCCATTTATTTCCCGAATTGATGGAGCTTATCTTGTACCCCGAATACAAAGAACCAGTATTCAATTCGTTATCACAACTACTTGATAGTTCATATATTGAACACGGTATTATAGAACCATACAAGAACAAACTAATCAGGGAAGCTAAATATAATATAAAACGACACTTATACGCGGAAGAAAAAGAAGAGATCAGTGAATATGGCTATTCCAGCTGGAGTAGAAGTGAATCCAGTAAAATCCTGGACCTGGCATCAATATTATCAAAATACTATCACGATGAACCAGCCGTTAAAGAAATTTTTAAAAAACTTCAGGATTCTCCTGATGATGACATCAAATTGTCCTCGAATATACTGGCAATCAAACACGATTTGCCTGTAAATGACACTATCTGGAGATATTTTTCATCGAATGATGAATTCCGAATAGATTTATATACAAACCTTGAAAACATTAACAGGACTGATTTATTCGATTCTACATACGCTACTCCAATGAACTTTACCAGGGCTCAAGCGGTTAAATACAGTTTTGATTTTGAAGAAGATAGTATTTTATTTTACAAAAAAGAATACGTTCAAATCAATGATACCCTGGAGGGATGGCTGTATTTTTATAAAATAAAGGAAGAGAACCGTACAGATTGGTTTTTATCTTATGTAGGACTACAACCTCCTGACACGAATGATTTTGACCCGGATTATATCATTAAAGAATCAACTGAATACAGCAGGAAAGAATACAATATATTAGAACAATCAGAGGAAGAAATTTTTGAAGAGATTATAGATGACACTATCAAAGAACTCCGTTATTGGGGACGTCAAAGAGCAGATGCTTCCGGGGGATATCTCGGTAGATCAGCACTATATGATGAAATGCATGATTATTAATTGGTTTAATTTGTTTTATAGAAAACAAAAATTATCTCTCTGCATACGCGTCCATCCATTTTCTCGTACCAAATGATTCACAAGAGGCTCCTGCTACTTTAGATGCTTCCTTAATACTGTTTTTCCTGTTTTCCGCATTGAGGCACCCTAAAAATTTTTATCGATAATTGTTGTCAGTTCCAACTATTCATCGTCCATGTTCAAAAGCCTCGACTTAGTATGTTTTGAATCAGACAAGGTATAGGTAATCTCATATATATTATGAGTAATTTCAGCAGCTTTCTTCAGAGATAAGGTAGACTTCTCTTGGTATAGAACTCTTTCAAGCTCTTTATATATACAGTAAGCGGTAAATGATATACAGATATGT
This sequence comes from uncultured Bacteroidales bacterium, assembly GCA_964413555.1. Taxonomy (GTDB): domain Bacteria; phylum Bacteroidota; class Bacteroidia; order Bacteroidales; family JBBRXJ01; genus CAYMKE01. The sequence goes on from CAYPTK010000039.1 coordinate 12,519, forward strand.
GCTTCAATACGATGTTTTAACCTATGATATATTGGCCGTATCCTCAGGTCTGTTTTTGACATTCGAAAAGCTTTTTCAATATACCAGAGATTTTTGTAGCTGTCCATTACTTGTTGATTTGTAAACTTAGTATTTGTAATATATCCTTTGAGACCATCCCACTGGTCATCTTGCTTAAACTTGTCATAATCAATTTCTATTGTAATCTCTCCCGATAGTTTCAAATACTTGTTGTACCCTCTATTATTGATATTTGATTTTGTTAATTTACCAGAATTAATTCGTTTTTCAAGACGTTTTAATCCTCGCTCACGATTATATGCATCTTTTTGGGTCTTGCTTTTGGCATAGTGTATTATAAGCCTTGTAAAACTTTCAATGTATTATAAGGCTGCCTCGGGAAAGTGCGGAAAACAGGAATTGTGTATTGTGTAGCTTCTTTTTTGTCTTTTTCTCCGGAATATTTTTCTTTATACTTTAAAATGATTATTTCATGCGTGCATTTATTTTATATATTTGTAACTAAATATTAACACTTTAATATGCTGGATGTACAAATAAAAACACTAAGTATCGTTTTTTTAGGGGAATTTAACCCAACAATCATACAACCTTATTGGTTATCAAGTAATAAATTAATAAGAGAAACTGAGGCAAAAACCGCAAAAGTTGATGTAATTCACCCGGAAATTGTACGATTTAAAATTGATTGGGCTAACATTGAGGTTACACGTAGCCGGTTTGAATTAGAAACAACTGAAGAACCTTATTTTGATGTTCTAAGAGATATGGCCAGTAGTGTTTTTAAAATTCTAAAGGAAACCCCAATAAATGGAATGGGAATTAATCATATCTATGATATTGGAGTGAATAATGATAATATTTATTACAAAATAGGAGACAAATTAGCGCCTTTAAATAACTGGAACTTATTGAACGAACCCAGATTGAATCATATAGAAATATTAGAGGATAAAAGAAAAGATAAGTTAAATGGGAGATATAGAATCAGAATATATCCATCAAGCCAGGAAATATCATCAAAATATGCCATAACCATAAATATTAATGATCATTTTAATAGCGATTGGAAATATTTTGAAAAACAAGGTGATTTTTGGGTGGGAAGTTTTAAAATA
>CAYPTK010000039.1:13667-16783 GCA_964413555.1 uncultured Bacteroidales bacterium
AAATGGTTAATACACTAATATCACAATGGGATAATTCATTCAAAAGAAGAGACGAGGTAATAAACCATTTATTTAAAATATTTAAATCATGAATATGAATGTAGACACGAAAGATTTCGATACCAGCAATACAAATAAGGAGGTTAGTAATATAGATGAAGAAAAAGAAAAGAATGACTTTCTTTTTAATTTTATTGATTCTGAAGTCTATAATATAAAAAACAATCAAAAAGAAAACGATTTTTTTGATGATTTTAGTAACCTTAATAGTTTTATAGATCATCAAATTCCGGTATACAGCCACAAAGAAACAACTTTTAATAATTATTTTTCAAATACACAAAACTGGATCGGGTATATTACAAATGTTTTTGAAAGTGACTTTGAAGCCAAACTAATTGACCGCAATAAACAGGATACTTATGAAATGGCTACATTTGAAAAATTAGAAATCTCAGAGGAAGATAAGAAGTTTATTGAGATAGGAGCTGTTTTTTATTGGAGTGTAGGCTATGCAGTTAGAAACGGCCAAGTAAAAAAAGAATCTTTAATAAGATTTAAAAGAACAGTAGATTGGACAGAGAACGAATATGATAAAGCTGTAGACAGAGCCAATAATCTATTAAATAACTTATCGTGGGAATAATACATTTAATTTGTTGTTGTCTTTAAATGATAAAATAGCTGAAATTACATTAATCGGGACCGGCGGAGGTTACGGAGAAAGCATTGTAATTCATATGGGACTTAATAATTGGATTGTTGTTGACTCCTGTATCAATCCTTATAGTAATACATGCCTACCGTTACAATATTTAGAGGAATTAGGTGTAAATATTGAAAAAGACTTAAAACTTGTTATTTGCAGCCATTGGCATGATGACCATATAGCTGGCATCTCCCAATTGCTTAAAAAAGGGATAAATGCTGATTTTGTTATGGGGCATGTATCTGACAGGAAAAAATTTTTGCAAATGGTTACTCTTGATTATGAAAAATGTTGTTATGATGCTACATTATCATCTACCTGTGAGTTAAACAGATGTCTTAAAATATTAAAAAACAGAGGCAAACAAATAAAAAGAGCATGCCAGGATAAAGTGTTATTCAAAGTTCATGAAAATTTCAATAGTGAGATTATTGCATTATCCCCTTCGGATTTTGTTATTAATGAATTTGATGATGAAATATCAACACTTATTACTGAATATGGTTCAATAAATAAAAAAATGGTTTATAACAGCCCAAATGATAAAAGTGTGGTTCTGTATTTAAAACTAAATGAGCATAGAGTGCTATTAGGTTCGGATTTGGAAGTTACATCAAATCCGCAAAAAGGATGGATTGATATATTAAATAACAGTAAAGTTATTGATAAAAAATCTGCTTTGTTTAAAATACCTCATCATGGTTCAATTAATGGGTATCATCCAAGGATTTGGAATGAACTGATTTCTGAAAAATCGGTTTCAAAATTAACCCCATGGAATAGAGGCAATAATCTGCCCACAAAAGATATGCTTAAAAAACTCTTGTCATATAACACGTATTTGTATATGACTTCAAAAAATAAAGCAAACACCCCAAAGAAAAGAGAGAAGCATATTCATAAAACAATAAAAAGTTTTAATAATACATTATATGAAATAAAGTATAACAGAGGTATAATTCGCAGCACATTAAATATGTCAAAAAATAGTACAAACTGGGAAGTCGAGCTTTTTGATAAGGCATTTAAAGTAACAAAGAAAGAGACTGTACAGTAATGTTTCAATAGCAACAACAGAGGCAACAAGGAATGGAAGACTTCTTAATAAGTCATAATTATTCAAATATATGCATTGAAAAACAATTATTAAGATAACGACAACTATATAACTCAATCTTATCCAATATGCAATTTTCCTGTAATATTTCATGATTATATTTGAATTATATTTAATTCAACTCACCCCACCTTCACCTTCAACACCTTACTCGTATCCACGCCTAAGACATCAATCACTTTGACCATGATCTTATATGTGCCGGATTTGGCATATTGATTGGTATTTTTAATTGTTTTGCCTTATGAAAGGCAGCATTATCAAGCACTAAACATTTTAATTCCCTGGGATTTTCCATATAGAAATCATCTAAGAATATCTGAAAAGTATCCGCATTACAATGTGATATTTCCATAAAAAAAGAATCCCCGTTAACAGGAGAAAAACACCCGAACAAATAGGTCGATTTAAAAACTTGCTGGAATTTACAAATCAGTTTTATTCCTTTTACAGTCAGCATTCTACCGTTTTTTTGTAAATAAACCAAATCTGCTTTCATCCTGAAAATAAAGGTTTACTGATAGATAATCTGCTTTTTTCTCTTCTATTTTGTTTTCGCAGATATGTGCAAAGTTTTTTTAAAATGCTCTACTTTTTTATCATCCTTATTGACATGACTTTTGTGTGCAACTTTTATTTTTGTTCCAAAGTTAGAACGACAATAGCTGTATAAAGTTGAGTATTTTATCTTAATATTAAGCTCTTCTTCAACCCAAAATAACAACTCTTTATAACCTTGTAATCCATTTTCGGGATCCCTCAGTTTTTCTTCTATTTTTTTATGCTCTTGTTGATTGAGTATGGCCGGTTTGTATCCCTTCATCTTGTGACTGCACAATAGCTCCAAGCCACCCTTGCTATACATGGTTCGCCAAGTTTGGATACTATTGTGATTTACACCGACAATTTTTGCCAAATCTCTTTTAGAAATTCCGGTTTCCTGATGCTTTATTAATTGTATTAACATTTTAAGCCGTGGTTGAATTAAAGCATCTGACTTTTTTAATAATTGTGACAAGTATGTCAAACTTTCTTTGACAACTATTTTCTTTGGTAATGCCATATTTTTCTATTTATAATTTAGTCCAAATCAATACCAGGCCTAAAACCTTAGTTTTACCGGTACCGGTAGCCATTTTAATAACATACCGTAGCCAGTTTTCATCAAACATACCTGCACTTACCCTGCCGGAACTGTCAAATTTCATCAATTCAAATTTGTCGTGTGCTTGTGCTATTTCATCTGTTTATTTTTAAATTTTCAATGGTCATATGGAACCGCATGATTAA
>CAYPTK010000040.1:0-16699 GCA_964413555.1 uncultured Bacteroidales bacterium
CGTGCAATAAGGTAAAGGTTATCTGCTTTTAATGCCTTCAAATCATGGTCAACAGCTATTTTTTAAGATTTTTCACTGTACCGGGTGGCTTGAGTATAGTTTTTACCAGTAAATAATTCAACTGCTTTTTGATAATATTCAAACGCGTTGGATGTATCTGTTGATGGTTGACCATTGGCCACCATGACAGACATTACCAAAACAACAAGTAATATATTCTTAAACCTATATGATGTATCCATTTTCATGAATTAATTCAACGTGTAAGTTAAGCCAAATTGCACGTACCTCCCGAACTGCGGGTTATAAGGCAATCCATTATTCAACCCGCCACTGTTCAGTCCCCCGAACTTTTCATCAAATACGTTGTTTATTTTAATGAATGATACAAGGTGCCTGTTAAAGGAGTAATTTATTACAGCATCCATTTTATAAAACCCGTCAATGTCTTTAAATAATTCATCATATACACGTTGAAAAGGAACGATGACTTTAAGCCAATTGCTCATCCAGATCCCTTCCAGTCTTATATATACATTTTCAAAAGGAATAAAAGAAATTTTATATTGTCCCAGGTGCCTCGGGGTTAAACTAAAACTATTAAATATTTCTTTAATCTGTTTAAATCCGGGGACAGTCTGACTTTGTCTTGTAAATGTCACGCTGCCTTCTAAATCCATTTGAATAGGACGAATAAGATTTTCAATTTTAAGGCCCGCCTGAATACCATATAGCCTGGAAACAGCACCGGGTATATTCTGCCTGTATAATAACGTGGACGTATCGTTTTCAATATACGCGTTGGGCAGGTTAAAAGACCGGACCGGCAAATTATTATTAATGATCAAATTTTTGATTTCATTGTAATATAATGACAAGTTAAAATCTATTTTATCAAAAAACACGTGACTCATGCCTATTTCGTATGCTTTAAATTCCTCGGGTTTAAGGGATGAATTGGGTACGACCAGGTATTTTATACTATCGTAATTCATATTGACAGGATATGAAACAGACTGGTATGCAAGTGAAGAAGGCGGTGCTTTGTATGCATACCCGGCAGAAGTTCGAATGGTGGTTTTATCACTCCATTGATACAAAACAGCGAATCGCGGGCTTAATTTATTTCCATATAACGAGTTAAAATCATACCTGCTTCCTCCCATGAACGTGAACCGTTCAATTTTATAATATCCCTGGACAAAAGCTGCTGTATTATAAAATGTTAATGCCACCGGTGCGAAGGCACCAGAAAGAGTTTTATAATCAATATTGGTACTATACGCATTATATTGCTTTATATCAAACGGAGCTTCCAGGTAATCAGTAACAGGCAGGTTGCCTGAATATTGATAAGAACCACCTGCAATAATTTCAAGGTTTCGCGCTGGAGTGTACGTGAATATTTGCTCTGCAAGCAGATCATCCGATGCTGAATATTGATAAACTTTATTTTGTCCCAGGTATGTTAGTCCAAGGCTCGAGTTATTATCCATCCGGTAAATAAGATTCGAGAGGTTGGTCGTGCTTCTCATTTTATCAAATATATCTTTGTCATAACTAATATAAACACGGTTAATGTACTCACCCCAATAATTTTGAGGGTTATCATACCTGTAAAGAAAAGATGATTTGCCGACTGAGCTGTGCACGCGACGGTACATATTATGATAAGAAATCCTGACTCCCCTGTATTCCATATTGACACCTATCATGTGGCTTGAAGCAGGCAATTCTTCCATCCCGGGAAAGGTCAGGCTTCCCTTGTAACCAGCAGGGTAATATGTTTCAATGAACTGGCCGGAAGAGATATCATGTTGTTTTAACACGGGTTCCGACAATTCAAGGGGCTGATATTCCCGTCCGCCTAATTTAAATGTTTTTCCTTGCTGCTGAAGGTAATGCAGTGGATTGTAAGCATGTTTATACCCTTCACGGATATTCATATTGTTAAATTCTGTCTTACTACCATAAAAATTATATTGCAGTATATTTTTATTCTTTCCTGCTTTGCCACCAATCATAAAGTTCATATAATCATGTTCATATTGCCCAATGTTGATATCGCCCCGGACAAACGTTCCTTTATTCGCTTCTTTTGTAATGATGTTAATCACACCCGAAACAGCATCGGCACCATAAATGGCAGCTGCAGGGCCGTATATGACCTCAATTCGTTGTGCCTGCCTGATGGGCAATTGGTTTCCTATCGGCATTCCTGCCACGGTAGATGGTTTTATGGGGATACCATTCAACAATATCTTTGTATAAAAATTTCCAGTGAGCCCGCGAATCTGAAAATTCTCTCCTGCCTGACCGGAGCCTGGCTGAGAAACCCTGATGCCTGGTAATGCTTTCAGAACATCAGTCAATGATGTATAATGGTTTCTGATAATCTCATCGTGTTTTATGACTTGAATGGATACCGGGATATCTTTTAAGTATTTCGTGCTACGGCTTGCCGATATAACTTTTATTTGGGATGTATCTGAATTCATGTTCATGTCCCGGGCAGACAAAACATCCATATCTATATCTTCTGACAGGTATTTATCCTGTGCTTTCGTGTTGTAAACACACGAAAGCAAACAAAGGAGCAATCCTTTTTTAATGTATGATATCGTTTTGACCATGTTTTGCTTTTCCATGTATTGACCTAATAATAAGGAAATAAACAGGTATAAATATATACATTTAATTTTGTAATAATGTATTAAACCTATAGAAAAAAATGATTTGAATAATAAAAAATCACAATCTTCGCTGAATTTAATACCCGGGGTGTATAGACTAACATGAAATAGTACCTGTTTTTAACGTCGGGGTTATGGATTATAATCTTAGATAATGAACCCCACTAAGCCTCAAAACACTCGGTTCACTGGTGAAAATGAGTAATTTTAGGACAAGCGTAACAAAACCTTCCCCGTAAGGAGAAATGACTGTATAGGATTAGAGGACATTAACATACACCAATAATGCATGAATTATTCCTCATGATTGTCCTGGTCTCCATTATTATCAGCTTTGTTTTCCGTATGTTGCTCACGCGTATGTTCATCGCCATTTCCCGTGTCACCTGCAACTACTTCCTCATTTTCAGTACTATCTACAATCGTCACAGAAGCGATTTCACTACCTGGCCGTAAATTAATTAACCGGACTCCTTGCGTGGCCCGTCCCGCTACTTTAATTTTATCAACTGCCATTCGGATGGTCACACCTTCTTTCGTGATAATCATCACGTCCTGGTCTTCGCTCACGGATTTGATCCCGATGAGGTCTCCTGTCTTTGGAGTGATATTAATGGTTTTAACACCTTTCCCCCCGCGTTTAGTGATCCTGTAATCAGATACTCTTGACCGTTTACCATATCCTTTTTCGGATATTACCAGGATATTTTCTGATTCATTTTTAACGCAAACCATTCCAACTACCATATCACCGGGTTTAGACATGGTAATGGCTTTTACACCAGATGCTGTTCTGCCCATGGGTCGTACGTCGGTTTCGCTAAAATGAACAACTTTCCCTGATCTCACCCCGATCATAATATGACTGTCGCCGTTGGTTAATTTTGCCCCGATCAGGTTGTCCCCGTCCTTCACGTTAATGGCATTTATGCCATTTTGTCTTGGCCGTGAAAATGCCTCGAGCGGTGTTTTTTTAATGACTCCCTTTTCAGTTGAAATGACGATAAAATGTGTATCCAGGTATTCTTTGTCATCAAGGGTTTTTACATTCATATAAGCCTGGATAGTATCATCGGGTTCAATATTAATAATATTTTGTATTGCACGTCCTTTAGATGCTTTGGCCCCTTCCGGGATATCATACACTTTAAGCCAGTAACATCTTCCTTTTTTAGTGAAAAACAACAAGGTATTGTGCATTGTTGCACTGAAAATATGTTCCAGGAAATCTTCATCTCTCGTGGTACTGCCTTTTACACCAATCCCTCCTCTTCGTTGTGTTTTAAATTCGGAAAGAGGTGTTCTTTTCATGTATCCCATTTTAGACACGGTGATGACCATGTCATCATCAGCATAAAAATCTTCGGGATTGAATTCTTCTTCGCTCATTACAATGTCTGTTCTTCTCTCGTCGCCATATGCTTCTTTTACCTCTGCCAGTTCATCTTTGATGATCTGCATTCGCAATGGTTCCTCGTTCAGTACCCGTTCGAAATATTCAATTTGCTTCATCAGCTCATTGTATTCTTCTTTGATTTTATCACGTTCCAGGCCGGTTAACCTGTGCAGCCTCATGTCTAATATGGCCTTGGCCTGTACTTCAGAAAGGTCAAAATTATTCATTAACCCGTTTTTGGCTATTTCAGGTGTTTTGGATTCCCTGATGAGTTTGATAACAGCATCGAGGTTATCCAACGCGATTAATAAACCTTCTAAAATATGCTGCCGTTTTTTAGCCTGGTCCAGTTCATATTGAGTTCTTCGAACAATTACTTCATGCCTGTGTTTTACAAAATAATGAATCAGTTGCTTGAGGTTTAATGTCCTGGGCCGCCCGTTGACAAGCGCTACATTATTGACATTAAAATTATTTTGCAACTGGGTGTATTTATATAACTTGTTTAATACTACATTGGCAATGGCATCTTTTTTCATGATGATGACAATTCGCATCCCGTTTCTGTCAGATTCATCATTAATATATGATATGCCTTCTATCTTTTTTTCATTTACAAGATCCGCGATCTTCTGAATCAGATCAGACTTGTTTACCATGTAAGGTATTTCTGTAACAATTATCTGATCTCTCCCTGTTTTGGTCGTGTCAATATTCGATTTGGCCCTAACAACGATCCTTCCTCTTCCTGTATGATATGCTTCATGCACCCCGTTAATTCCATAGATGGTTCCACCAGTAGGAAAATCAGGTGCTTTAACATATTTAGCAAGTTCTTCTATTTCAATATCATCATTGTCTATATATGCAATGGTAGCATCAATGATTTCAGATATATTATGAGGAGGCATGCTTGTAGCCATTCCTACAGCAATTCCCGAGGCCCCGTTGATCAATAAATTGGGGATTCGTGTTGGCAATACTACCGGTTCTTTTAAAGAATCATCAAAATTAAGCTGAAAGTCAACGGTATTTTTATCTATATCTTTTAACGATTCTTCGGCAATTTTCTTTAACCGTGCCTCTGTATAACGCATGGCCGCGGGACTATCACCATCAATTGAACCAAAGTTACCCTGGCCGTCAATTAACGGGTATCTCATTGACCATGTTTGTGCCATTCGGACCATCGCGTCATATACTGAAAGGTCGCCATGAGGATGATACTTTCCCAATACTTCACCAACAATTCTGGCAGACTTTTTATATGGACGGTTCGAGTAGAGTCCAATTTCAGACATACCAAATAAAACCCTCCTGTGTACAGGCTTCAAACCATCTCTTACATCCGGGAGTGCACGTGAAACAATGACTGACATTGAATAATCAATGTAAGCCGACTTCATTTCTTCTTCTATGTTCGTTCTAATTATCGTTTGTCCGTCTTCCATACAATAATCCTTTTACTAAATATGTTATAATTTCAAAAATGTTTTTTGGCTCATTTTTTGTATAATAGTTAAACTGCTTTTATCTATTATGAAAAAGAACAAGCTAAAGTATATAATATTTTCTTAAAACAATCGTAAGGGACATAGTTTTTATTAACAATTAGTGTTTAAAAAAAAATCAGTTTTATTTTTTTATTTTTTTTTACCTGAAATAATATAATATTTATAATTATTATGCCTGTTATGGTAAAATATTTTATTTTTGTAAAAGGAGAAAAGTATGATGAATATGGATGCAAAATTTTCGCAACGAATTAAAGATGTATTATCTTACAGCAAAGAGGAAGCCATAAGGCTCGGGAATTCCTATATCAGTGCAGAACACTTGTTATTAGGACTTCTCCGAGAGGGAGAAGGTGTTGCCATTGATATACTTGTATCAATGGGTGTTGATTTAGCAATATTAAAGAAATCCATTGAAGACGCTATTAAAGCAGATACAACAAAAGTGGCTGGCAACCCTGAAAATATCCCTTTGCTAAAAAATGCAGAAAGGATTCTTAAATTAGTCTATTTGGAAGCAAGGTCATTAAAGAACACCCGGGTTGATACAGGCCATTTGATTCTTGCTATTTTAAGAGAAGAAAACAATTTAGTCACACAATTATTGAACAACATGAACATTGATTATGATATATTGAAGAACGAACTGAATAATCGTTCCACCAGGGCAAAGGCAGACATGCCCGAAGACGAAACGAACGAAGAACAATCGGGTGATTTTGGTGGTGGCAGCGGTAAAGGTTCCATGGGACAAGATTCCGTCAAACCCAGTTCAAGTACCCCGGTGCTTGATAACTTTGGAATAGACCTTACGCATGCAGCAGACGAGGGGAAACTTGACCCGATCGTGGGCCGGGAAAAAGAAATAGAACGCCTTGCCCAGATTTTAACGAGGCGTAAAAAAAATAACCCGGTATTGATTGGTGATCCCGGGGTTGGCAAATCTGCAATTGTTGAAGGGCTGGCAATGCGTATTGTTAAACGTCATGTATCCAGAATATTGTTCAATAAACGGGTGGTTAGCCTGGACCTTGCATCGCTTGTAGCCGGCACTAAATACCGGGGGCAATTTGAAGAACGGATAAAAGCTTTGCTCAATGAATTGTCAAAAACAAATGAAGTCATTTTATTCATTGATGAGATCCATACAATCGTAGGTGCCGGGGGTGCAACTGGTTCACTGGATGCAGCGAACATGCTCAAACCTGCCCTGGCCCGGGGCGAAATACAATGCATTGGCGCCACCACTCTGGATGAATACAGGCAACACATTGAAAAAGACGGTGCACTGGAACGACGTTTCCAAAAAGTACGTGTAGAGCCTACCACGTCTGAACAAACCATTGAAATCCTCAATAACATTAAAAAACGTTACGAGGACCATCATAATGTATTTTATACACCTGAAGCCATTAAATCGTGTGTTCATTTGACATCACGATATATCACGGACAGGCATCTACCGGACAAAGCAATTGATGCCCTTGATGAGACAGGTTCCAGGGTGCATATATCCAATATTGTAGTACCGGAAAGAATTCTGAATATTGAAACCACGATCGAGAACACGAAAAAAAGCAAAATACAGTCTGTAAAAGACCAGGATTTTGAAAAAGCAGCAAATTTCAGGGATAAAGAACGAACGCTCTTAGATCAGTTGAGCAGTGAAAAAAATAAATGGGAAAAAGAACTTGCTCAAAACAGGCAAAGCGTGCATGAAGAAAATGTTGCTGAAGTAGTGGCAATGATGAGTGGTGTTCCTGTTCAACGAATTGCCGAGGCGGAAGGAACGAGGCTAATGAAGATGAAAGATGAAATAAAAGAAAAGATTGTTGGCCAAGATGAAGCCATCAAGAAAATAGTCCAGGCAGTTCAACGAAACCGAGCGGGAATAAAAGACCCGAATAAACCAATTGGTTCTTTTATTTTCCTGGGGCCTACAGGTGTTGGAAAAACACAGCTGGCAAAAGTACTTTCACAGTACCTGTTTGAAAGCGAAGACAACCTGGTGAGAGTGGATATGAGCGAATACATGGAGAAATTCTCTGTTTCAAGACTCGTGGGAGCTCCCCCGGGATATGTAGGATATGAAGAAGGAGGCATGCTGACTGAAAAAGTACGGCATAAGCCCTACTCTGTTGTTTTACTGGATGAAATTGAAAAAGCACACCCGGATGTCTTTAATATTCTGCTTCAAATCATGGATGACGGACAATTAACTGACAGTTTGGGCAGAAAAGTAGACTTCAGAAATACCATCATCATCATGACATCCAATATTGGAACCAAACAATTAAAGGATTTCGGACAAGGCATTGGATTTAATGTCTCAACCGATGCTGCAAAAACGGATGAACATGCAAAAGGAGTCATTCAAAAAGCGTTGAAAAGAACGTTTGCACCTGAATTCCTGAATAGAGTGGATGACGTGCTAATATTCAATACACTTGATAAAGAAGCGTTGAACCTGATCATAGATATTGAATTGGAAGGATTGTACAAACGGATCGAGGGATTGGGATATAACATTAAACTCACACCTTCGGCCAAAGAATTTATCGGACGAAAAGGATATGATATCCAGTTTGGAGCACGGCCACTGAAACGGGCTATCCAAAAATATGTCGAAGAACCGATCGCTGAAGTCATTATCAGATCCGATATACATTCCGGAGATACTGTTACCGTCGGTTATAATAAAAAAGCCGACAGTACCACGATTAAGATTAATAACAAAGAAGTGATGCAAACATAGTCCGAAATATAATACATGAATCTATACTACAAGCCCCCGTGAATTTTATTAACTAAATAAATGTTCACGGGGGCTTTATTTTTTGGTTTACAGGCGTTCTGTTGTTGTTTTTTATCAAATCTAAACGATTGTCTTTATTCCATTCTTTTTAAATTTCGGGACATGTAATGTTTTTAAGCTTAACCAATTTCATTTATAATTTCTTCTAAAGTTTTTGATTTTAAATAATTTCTAATCACGTTATTTAATTCAATCCACAACTTTGAAACACTACATTTTGCCGGGTCAAAATTACATTCATTCTTATCTTCAATGCAATCCACTGGTGTTATACCTCCTTCAAGAGCTTCAACAACTTCTAAGGCCGTGATATCGGCAGGTTGTTTGCGCAATTTATACCCGCCACTTCTGCCCTTGAACGATTGCACCAATTTCTGCCTTTTTAATGCAGCGAATATCGCCTCTAAATACTTTAACGAGATGCCTTCGTGTTTAGCGATTTTTTCAAGTTTTACCCGGTCGTATCCTTCTTGTTGAAAAAAAGCAAGTCTGACAATCGCGCGCATCCCGTATCTTGAAAATGTTGAAAGTTGCATATATATATTTTAATTTTTAATTCTTTTTTAATTCATCTGTTTATATTTTATTTTTTAAATGGCCAGATAGCTTGTCCACCCTACGGCGGGAGAGCTCGCCAACAATTAATATTTTGACTTTCTCATCGTGATGAGCGTATTAATAATCATCCACGCGCGTGACTAATATTTTAGTCATGGCCCGGTTCATCTTATGAATTTAAATCGATCATTCTTTGAAGGGACTTTGATGCTTTTTCGATAATATCATCCGATAATATAATTTCATATCTTTTTTTATATAAAGACTGATGTAAATCGCCGAGTCGTATTTTTTTCATATTGATACAAAAACTTGGCTGGCCCGCGCTAAAAAACGTTTTACGAGGGTATGCACGTTGCAATCGTTCGATTAAACCATTTTCAGTACCAATTATAAACAAATCATGATCACTTTTTTCAATATAATTGATCATCCCGGATGTACTTAGTGCCTCATCGGCAAGATCAATCACTTCAGGAGAGCATTCAGGATGTACCAATACCTTAGCATTGGGATATTTTGATCTGGCTTTTAACATGTTTTGTTCACTGAACCGGTTATGAACATAGCAATACCCTTCTCCTGTAATAATTTCCTTACCCGTGAAACGTTGCACGTAAGCAGCAAGATTCCGGTCCGGAATAAAAATCACTTGTTCTGATTTTAACTGCTTAACGATATTTACCGCGGAAGAAGACGTTACACAAACATCTGATAATGCCTTTATTTCTGCTGTTGTATTTACATAACACGCGATTTGCGCCGATGGATATGTTTCTCTTAAGTACTCGATATTTTCGGGTGATATCATATGAGCCATCGGGCAATTAGCTTGTAAATTTGGCAACAGGACTGTTTTTTCAGGAGATAATATTTTAGCTGTTTCGGCCATAAATTTCACACCACAAAATACAATGGTATTTTCTTTCGCGTCACGGGCTTTCACGCTAAGATCAAACGAGTCGCCCACGAAATCTGCCATATCCTGGATTTCTAATGGTTGATAATAATGGGCCAGAATAATTACATCTTTTTTCTTTTTATACTCCTGTATGTTTTTAATTATTTCACTTTGAAGCATTATGTAATATTTGTATTAAAATTTATGAATGCATAAATATACAATTTTATTCATGCTTTTCCTCTTCTTTTAATAATAAATATTCTTCAAGCAAAGCCCTTGCTTCATTCTCGCATTGGCCACAAGAAGTTGAAATCTTAGTATGTTCCTGTAATGCTTCAAACGTGTCTACATTGTTATTCATTACTTGTTCTTTGATATCGTTTTCGGAAACATTGAGACAAGTACAAACTATTTTGTTTCGCGGTTCGTATGCCTCGCGTTTGATGTTGTTTTTTTCATAATAATCATCAATGGCCTTTCTCAATGCTTTATCGCCCAACACGGAACAATGAATCTTATTATTGGGCAATCCATGCAATGCCTGAATGATATCCCGTGGTTTTATATTGTAAGCTTCTTCCAGTTTTTTTCCTTTCACCATTTCCGAAAGCATCGAAGTAGACGCGATAGCACTTGCACATCCATAAGTTTTCCACTTGCAATCGGTAATCACGTTTTTTTCCTTGTCAACTTTGATCATCATCAGCATCATGTCCCCGCAAACAGGGTTTCCTATTTCACCAATGCCGTCGGCCTGATAAGCATCTTCATCTTCCAATATGTTTTTAGGTTGTTGAAAATGTTCTTTTACTTTATCTGAATATATCCAATTCATAATTGTTATTTTTTAAATTAATTTTATTCTTTATCCCGAGTACAAAGGAGACATCTTCCTTAATCTTTCAATGACTCCTGGTAATTTTTTCAAAACATGGTCAATGTCTTCTTCGGTATTTTCTCTCCCGAGGCTAAACCTTACAGAACCATGAGCATGCTCAGCGTCAAGGCCAAGCGCCATGATCACGTGCGAGGGTTCAAGACTTCCTGTAGAACATGCAGAACCTGTTGATAACGCGATGCCTTCAAAGTCTGCATAAAGAAGTATTGATTCGCCTTCAATGTATTTAAATGTTACATTCAATGTATTGGGCAAACAATGTTCCTGGCTCCCGTTAAAAAAAATGCCCGGTATTTTTTCTTTTAACCCGTTTTTAAGTTTATTTTTCAAACGGGCTATTTTTTCATTTTCTTTTTCGCTGTTACTTTTGACTATTTCTGCAGCTTCCCCCATTGCAATAATCCCCATAACATTTTCAGTGCCCGCCCTGCGGTTCAACTCCTGGTGGCCGCCATAAATAAAAGGCATGAAGGGGGTTCCTTTTTTTACATATAACGCGCCAATCCCCTTGGGAGCATATATTTTATGTCCGGAAATTGTAAGCATATCAATATTCATGTTGGATACATTAACAGGTATTTTACCAAATGCCTGTACCGCGTCGGTGTGAAAAGGCACTTCATGTTCTTCGGCGATTTTAGAGATTTCCTCTATTGGTTGAATGGTGCCTGTTTCATTATTGGCATGCATGATCGAGATGAGTCTCGTGTTTTCGCGGATATTCATCTTTATATTTTCTACATCTACAATACCATCATGATCAACGGGTATACACGTGACTTCGAGTCCTTTCCTTCTATAATAATCCAATGTTGAAAGCATGGAAGGATGTTCAATGGCAGATGTTATTACATGTGGATGGTGTCCGTTAGATGGTTGTACAATATTTTTTTGCCCGTTGTAGGCATTTTCAAAAATGGTGTGTACTATTGCATTGTTTGCTTCTGTCCCACTGCCTGTAAAGAGTATTTCACCCGGTTTGGCTCCAATGCTTTCAGCAATTTGTACTCTTGCCATTTCCATTGCATTACGTGATGATTGCCCTGCATAATGCATGCTGGAAGGATTCCCGTATTGTTCCATTGCCTCGAGTATTGCCTTTTTTACCCGCGGATGAATTGGCGTGGTTGCATTGTTATCCAGGTATATTATTTTTTGCATTTGTTTATATATATTGTATTTTGTTAAAGTATGTTTTTAAAATCCCCGGTGACACGATGTCCAACTATATGTGATACACACGAGACATAAAGTCAGTGTCCAGGTTATAGAGAGACAAACACTAATTATTATTATACAAAGATAAACGTTTTTATTTAAATAACTCTAAATTCCTATATAAATTATAGGATTATATAAAATATTTATAACAGTTTAACCCAAAGAATTATAAAATTCAGGTATTTAAATATCGGTCAACCGGTATGGGATTTTAACAAATTTCTGGTCGTTAAGCCTGTAAGTTTCATTATTAACCAAAAGGGAGAGTTTGCTTACATGGTCGTCTGCATTTTTGATCTCCACGGTTTCCTGAGTGATTTTATAATCAAATTCTTCGTTTTTATAAACGATCTTGAAACTTACAGAATCCCAATGCTCGGGTAATTTTGGTGAAATTTCAATTTTTTCTTCAAGATTTAACCCGGCAAAATTTTTAACTATAATGTCGAGTGTACCTGCCATCACACCAGCATGTATGCCTTCAAGAGTTGTTCCACCCTGTGTGTCGTATATATCACTTTTCATCGCGCTGATAAACCAGTCCCATATTATCCATTTATCTACATTTAAGTATTTCAAGATATATGAATGCACTACATAGCTAAGGGTTGAGCCATGGGTTGTACGTTCAATATAATAATCATAATTTTTTTGTAATAAATAGCAGGGATCATCAAAGTGATATCCCATTTTATCAAGGGTCTGCCTGAATTCTTCAGGTGTTAACAAATAAAAAGCCATTAAGGTATCGGCCTGTTTGGTTAATTTATAATTATCAGGAGAATCATTTTCAGCTTTCAGGATTCTGTCTATCCTCCGGATATTTCCATATTTTTGTTTATAGTGTTTCCAGTTAAGTTCTTTTAGCTGAAAGAATCCTTTAAATTGTTCAATTACACCATCTTTTGAGATATAAAGACATAATTTTCCGGATATCTCATTCCATTTCTTAAGTTCTTCACTCGTTAAATTGATTTTATTTTTCACATCTTCTGTTACTTCATTGAAAACCTGCTGGGCCTTTGTTAAAAGCCAGCTTACCATTATGTTGGTATATGCATTATCATCAATTCCTCCCTCTTCATCAGGTTTATCTGGGTATTTTTCATGAAATTCATCAGGCCCCATAACCCCTTTGATATGGTATCGCTGATCAGTATTATCATATTCTGCTATACTTGCCCAAAAACGGCAAATTTCAAAGAATACTTCTCCGCCAAATTCATTTAAAAATCCTGTATCATTTGTATTCTGATAATATTCCCACATATTATAAGCAATGGCTATAGATACGTGTCGTTGCCTGCGGCTTAAATCAGGCCCCCATGAATCTGAAACAGGGTTGTAATGAATTTCCTGGGTTTCCTCTTTTCCATCATCTGCTGTTTGCCATGGAAACATAGCTCCCTGGTACCCGTTTTCCCTGGCATGTTCACGGGCGTCATCCAGTCGTTTATACCTGTATTTTAACAGTGCTTTGGCCACTTCAGGGAAATGTTTATTATAAAAGGGCAGTATATATAATTCGTCCCAAAAGATATGCCCCCTGTATGCTTCACCGTGTAATCCCCTGGCCGGCATACCTGCATCAATATTAATATTATGCCTGGAGCCGGTTACAAGTAAATGATATGAATGGAGTCGTGCCACTTTCTGCACGAATCGATCGCCTTCAATTGTAATATCTGCCCTGTCCCATAATTGATGCCATTGTTTTTTATGTTCTTCAAACATTTGATGGAATCGTGGCGCCAGTTTTACATCATTCTTTGATGCTATGGCAGGATCAGGAATATTTTCATCACGGGATGTATATATGCTTGAAATTTTTTCAAGGGAGTAGGTCGTGCCCTTTTTGGCATTGAATGAAAGAAGTTCATATATCTCGTGTTCTTTGACATCATTTGCACGCTCTGCTTTTATTTGTTTATCGTTTTCATATACCGAATTTTTTGATGTCATGTACACATCTATTTTTGATGCATTCGTGCGTGAATGCAAATGAATCAACTGTTCTTTATATTCTTTATTAATCGTCTCGAGATGTTTTGAATTCAATTGCCTGTAACGCTCAACGCCATAATTTATTACAGATCCGTCAATCCCGGAAATAAACGTGATTTTATCTTCATAATTTTCAGGTGTAATTGAATATTGTACCACACCATAATGAGGATTCACCATATCCGCGAACCGTTTAACCCGGATTTTAGTAACCCTGCCTTTTTTATCTTTACACCTGAATGTTCGCTGCATTAAAGCATCCTTCATATTCAACTGGTGCTGGTAGTCAAAAATTTCACTATCCAGGACACGAACAGGTTGTTCTTCATCAGCAATTTTAAATTGGATTAAATGCCAATTCGGACAATTTACAAAATCATTATTATAAATGGTTTTGTCATGTACTTTAGACGGAATTTTATTAAATAACCCGGCAATATACGTGCCCGGGTAAAACAAGTTATCATGCATTTTTTCGCTTTCCAATGCTCCACGGGCACCGTAATATCCATTCCCGGTTGTTGTTAAAGATTCACGTAGCCTCTCTTCCCCGGGTTCATAATTATAATAAGTCAACATCCAGTTATCTTTATCCACTCCTTCTTTAAACCAATGCTCTAAATCTGTTAACGATAATTCATTTAAATCATTGACAACAATATCTCCCCCGTTTGCTTTTAAAGCATTAATTCCACCATTACGTGCCACCCCGATGACCAGGCCAAAATTACCATTACGTCCTGCCTGCACACCTGATATAGCATCTTCAACAATGACACTGTCCCTGGGGTATAATCCCATGTTTTCAGCAGCTTTAATAAATATATCAGGATAGGGTTTTCCTTTTAAATTTAATTTATAGGATACATTGCCGTCTATTATGGTTTCAAAATAGTCTGTTAACCCCGTGGCCTCTAAAATAAACTGACAATTTTTACTTGAAGATGCAACGCCTGTTTTAATGTTTCTTGCCCTGGCTTCCCTGACCATCTGTATTGTTGATTCATATACTTCAACACCCTCGTGTAAAACAATTTCCCTGAATTTGTCATTTTTTCGATTTCCAATGCCACAAATGGTTTCTTTCCCGGGTGCATCTGAAAAATCACCATACGGGAGTACAATATCTCGTGATGCTAAAAAAGATTCAACACCTTCATACCTGGGTTTACCATCAACATACGGTACATAATCATCATCATACGTGAAACGCGAAGGTTTGCCTGATTTTTCAAGATATTCCCGGAATGTTTGTTGCCAGGCTAAAAAATGTACTTTCGCTGTTTGAGTAATTACCCCGTCTAAATCAAAAATAATCCCTTTATTTTGCATATAATTTGTATTTATTGTTATTCGGTATCTATAAAATCCACGTAGTTGTATGTAATCTCATGGTCAATATATTATTGATTCATTTGCAAAGCCATTTTATTAAGTATGGTGACCAACACATCCGGTGTTGATACAAAGATAGGATTTTTACTGTATGTTTTTACCTGTTTTTTTAAATCATCATCTTCAGTCACAAAAATCACACCATTATTGTCAGAATGAGCATTGATAAATTTCACCATGGGTACATCAGAAGGGGTGTCTCCACAAATCAAATTACTGCCTGATTCAATTTGCAAATCAAGGTCTTCATTTAAAAAGCTGACACCATCTCCCTTGTCAAAATCTTTTGTTTCTCCCCGGGCATCTTCAAGGGTGAGAATAATTTCAATGTCTTTACCCGTATCTTCTATCCTGAAAAAATCATTTCGAGGGTCTATTGATTTGACGAGAGATTGAACATGTTGTAAAAAAGCTTCCGATTCATTGCCGGGGACGGATTGATTCACATCTTGCCTGGCAATGGTAGTCTGGCCAAATTTATATTGCAACCCCGAACCAATCAATGTAAATTTTTGATATTCAGGACGTTTTACTAAATCGGACAATAACCTGTTTAATTCATTCAGCTTTTCTTGTTTAAAATGTTCTATTGTAAAATGATTTCTATGGCCGTCTTTTATATATTCTCTTCCTTTTGACGCGGCATAAACAAACAAATGATCAGGACTTATACTGATATCAACCAAGCCAATATTTTCAAGGGGAGCAGACGTTAAAATAATTGATTGGTCTGCTACATGGCTCGAGAAACGGCTCAAAAAAACTGCATTATAAATGGATTGCACGGATGACTGGTATCGTCCGCAATAATTATTCACTGTTCCATCCCTGTCTGTAATGAAGTTCCTGATGTTTTGCCCTTTTAAATAAGACACACCCTGGTCAACCTGGGAGTCAAAATCATCATGCAATCCGGAAAGATATTGCATAAATGGTTCTTCTCCTTCTTCAAGGTAGATAATATCTTTTTTTAATTCTTCTATTTCATAGGTTAAATCCAACGAAATATTCAGTTCATCCTCTACCCGTAAAATATAATACCCGTCTTTTTGGTTAACGTGAACCAATGAATCAAGATATTTTTTTAATGAATCGATGTCTTTTGAATCAATTTGCTTGCTTGCAGTCAAATATTTTTTCACGATTTTTTCCCGTAAATCGTGAGTTTCAAGCATTAAATCATAAAATTGGTGGAGTGTTTGTATTTTCAAGGCAGGTTTTTTTTAGGTTAAAAAGAAAACAGCTTAGATCAAAATTAGTAAATTTAAATAAAATACACAATCCATGGTAAAAGTTTTATC
>CAYPTK010000041.1:0-16452 GCA_964413555.1 uncultured Bacteroidales bacterium
TTAATAATCATCCGGGTGTGTGGCTAATAATTTAGTCATGGCTCGGTTCATCTGTTTATAATTAGTGTTTTTCTATAAAGTCCGACTTTATAGCCTGAACACTGACTTTATGGACAAATACTAATTAATCAACATTGTCATGCAGGTATGAATTATCTGTTTTTAGCGTTGCTTTTTTTTCTATTTCATCGTCTGAAAGAGAATATTTTGAAACATCGCGTTTTGTAGATATTTTATCCTGGTTTAATTTTATTTTTTTTCTCACGTACGCGGGTTCGTTTTCTAAATCTTC
This sequence comes from uncultured Bacteroidales bacterium, assembly GCA_964413555.1. Taxonomy (GTDB): domain Bacteria; phylum Bacteroidota; class Bacteroidia; order Bacteroidales; family JBBRXJ01; genus CAYMKE01. The sequence continues at coordinate 293 of CAYPTK010000041.1, forward strand.
GATATTTTTTGCTTCAGATATAACGGGACGTCCCTCTTTGAATTTTTGTTGTTGGTTTTTACCCGGGTTTTTAATTTTAATATCATCTTTTTCATTGTCATCTTCCATGAATGATATTTCGGAATCAATCCCGATGGAGGTATTTTCCGGTTCTTTTTTACTTTCAAAATCTATTGATTTTTGGACTACTTCAAAGTAAAGCTCATCTGATGTATCTTCATCCTGTACATACTCTTTGTTTTGATTTGATTTTTCATCCTGTTCCCGGGGTGTTTTGGAGACAGAGGCCGTTTGATCCTGCAGGGTATATTTATGTGTTTTTGTTTTACGGGAATACAATTCGGGTATAATATTGGCTTCAAAACCGGTAGCTATAATGGTAACATTAATTTTGCTTCCCAATGAACTATCTATACCGGTTCCCCATATGATAGAGGCCTCCTTGTTTCCAACGGCTTCACTCACGAAGTCGGTGATTTCAGTTACCTCATCCATACTTATTTCATCGGTATCACCAGATGTAATGTTCAAAAGGATATTTTCAGCTCCTTCAATATCATTATTATTTAACAAAGGAGATGTAGAGGCTTCTTTAATGGCTTCTATGGCGCGATGTTCTCCTTCTGATTTTGCCGATCCCATAATCGCCACGCCGCTGTCTTTCATTACTGTTTGCACGTCGGCAAAGTCCACGTTTATGTAACCGGGCAGGGTTACAATTTCAGCGATTCCTTTTGCTGCTGATGCAATAACATTATCGGCCTGTGAAAAAGCCTGAGAAATTTTAAGATTTCCATGCACTTCACGTAATTTTTCATTATTGATTACCAGCATTGAATCTACTGCCTTCGAAAGCTCGTCAAGTCCTTCTATTGCCTGGTCATGACGTTGTTTTCCTTCAAAACGAAAAGGGATAGATACGATAGCTACTGTAAGCATACCAGCTTCTTTCACTGCTTTAGCAATTACCGGTGCTCCACCTGTTCCGGTACCGCCTCCCATTCCGGCCGTGATAAAAACCATATGCGTGTCATTAGAAACGGCCTCCATGACCTCGTTCAGATTTTCAATGGCTGCCTGTTTTCCTACTTCAGGATTATTCCCGGCACCACGTCCACCGGTTAACGATTCACCCAATTGAATCTTATTTTTCACGGGGCTTTTTTCAAGGGCCTGGGCATCCGTATTACATATAATAAAATCAACATCTTTAATTCCTTCACGAAACATATGGTTCACAGCATTGCCACCGCCGCCGCCGACACCAACAACTTTTATAATTGACGATTGATCTGTATTCAGGTCAAAACTCATGATTTCTTCGCTCATAATATTCATAGTTTAAATTTATATAATAATTAGTGCCCGTCTCTAAAGCCAAGTGTTTGGATCATAATGTTCGATAACGAGGCTCGCGAAGCCCCAAAACGCGCGGTTTACTGGCGTAAATGAGCAATTTTGGGGCAAGCGTAACGAAGTTAGCGGACATGATTAACAAACCGTATCTAAAGCCAGGACACTTGACTTTATAGCGTGGACACGGACTAAATGGACAAACACGAATGCATGTTACATTTCAGCATCATTTTCTTCAAAAATATTGGTAATGGTTTTTTTAAAATTTTCCAACAATTTGTTCTTTTTATTTTTAAGTTCAACTTGTTCTTCGGTTTTATCTTCTTTTTCTACTTTAAACAGGGTTTTGTTTTCTTCCTGTTTTTCCTTCATATATTTTGCACCCTCAAGGATCAGTCCCACGCTTGTTGAATACGTGGGCTGATTTATGTCTTCTTCCATTTCAGCAATCATGCTTTCGGTCGGGTATCCAATTTTAACATCAAGGCCGGTTTTAAATTTCATCAGTTGCGGAAGGTGTTTCAATAATGACCCGCCCCCGGTGATGACAATGCCTGCACTTAATTTATCAAAATACCCGGAGTTTTCCAATTCAAAACAAATGGCATCTATTATTTCCTCCATTCTTGACTGGATAATATAAGCAAGGTTTTTAAATGATATTTCTTTTGCTTCTCTTCCACTGATCCCCGGAATTGTAACTACTTTATCGTCGGGGGCTAAATCGCCCAGTGCAGAACCATATTGAATTTTCAATAATTCGGCTTCCCTGTATAATATTGCACATCCTTCTTTAATATCCCCTGTTACTACATTACCTCCAAACGGGATGACAGCAGTGTGCCTGATGATCCCGTCATAATATATTGCCAGGTCCGTGGTACCCCCGCCAATATCAACCAGTGCTACTCCTGCTTCTTTTTCATCTTCTGAAAGCACGGCTTTGGATGATGCAAGTTGCTCAAGAATCAGGCTCTGTGTTTTCAATCCTACCCTGTTTACACATTTTTCAATATTTTTGGCAGTTGCAATTTGCCCGATCACGATATGAAAATTACCTTCAAGTCGTTTCCCCGACATACCTACCGGATTTTTCACGCCTGTTTCATTGTCTACTGTAAAATGTTGTGGTAAAACATGAATAATTTCTTCTCCCACGTCAATAGGGATTTTATGCATATCATTAACCAATATTTTGATATCATCCCTGGTAATCTCATGATCATACGTGTCAGTATTAATATACCCCCTGTTCCGCAGGCTGCGGACATGTTGTCCGGCTATTCCCACGAATACTTCCTTAAGCGACACTCCGGAACGCAATTGAACGGCCTCAACAGTAGAGCGTATCGCGTTCACTGTTTCTTCTATATTGAGTACAACACCTCTTTTAACTCCTTTGGATGGTGGTTTACTCATACCGAGAATTTCAATTTTCCCGTTTTCCTTTTCTTTTCCGACAATGGTGACAATTTTCGTTGTCCCTATATCAATGGCTGCAATGTGATTTTGTGTATTCATAATTTTATCTTTTTGTACAGATTATTTGATTTTTATATTTTAAGTTTATTTGTTCGTACTTGTTCCATCCTTCTTTACTAAATCCTTTTTTATAAAGATATCTCAGTTTTTTAAATTTCCATTCGTATTGGCCTATACCGCCAAAGTGAATGATGTGCGCCCCTACTCTTGGTATTATTTCAAATTCTTTCTCTTTATTCACGTATATCTGCTCTATTTGATGTTTCCAAAACTGATCTTGATCAATAAATACAGCTAATTGATAAAGGTTTTTTAATACTTCTATTTCTTCGCTTTCGTGGATGGTATCCGTGATATTAAATACAGCTCTTTCATTTTTCAGGTTAAATCCGATATGCCCATTTGCCAATAAAACATGCGATGGATGTTTATTGATGACAGATATAATAACCCCTTCTTCGTCAATAAAAAAATCTTCACCATCCCGTTTCATAATCCTGATAACCGGATTTCGCTGGTATATCTCAAAATTCAGGGAACTGTCCATTTTAGCATATATTTCCACATCTTTTATTTGTGGATATTGTTCCATTTCCTCTTCCAGCTGTTTCGTGTTAATCCCGAAAAGAGGATATCCTTTTAATTTATATTTTTTATCTTCCAACGATGTACTGATCTCCTCTTTCGTGATCAAACTATTTTTCTCATTCCCTTTAATATTGATCCTGATATGCTTACATAAAACAGAGTCTTTCCTGGTATTAGAAAAACTCACGGTAAAGACAAGGACAATTCCCAGGCTCATCCAGGCAATTATTGGTTTGATATGTTTTTTTATATTCACTTTTTTCAACACTTTATTTTTTAATTATTAATGGTCAGATAGCTTGCATGATCTTTTATTTTATTGACTATGTAGCACTTAATGATATTAAAATAATCATCCCGCGTGCCTGTCAAAGTATTTGTCATGGCTCGGTTCATAATTTAATGCTGTTCCTGATGCATTAATAGTTGTTTTATTGGCCTGACCATTTGGTCAATATCTCCGGCTCCCATTGTAATTAATACACCGGGAGTATATTGTTTTATGTATTCCAGTACTTCTTCTTTTGAATATATATGTTTACCGGCCCGAACCATTTTATCATAAATGATTTTAGACGTCACCCCTTTAATTGGCTTTTCCCTTGCCGGATATATATTCATTATTATTGCTTCGTCGAGTTGATCGAGGCTTTGAGCAAATTCTCCTGCCAGGTCATTCGTTCTCGAGAAGAGGTGTGGTTGAAATATCCCGGTTATTTTTTTATCCGGGAACAAGTCTCTTATTGCACTGATGCATACTTCAATTTCCCTTGGATGATGGGCATAATCGTCCATATAAAATGAATCTCCTGCATTGACCTGGATATCAAATCTTCTTTTAACACCTTTAAATGTTTCCAGTGCTTTTTTAATAATTTGGTTATTGATTCCAAGGATTACCGGTATACTAGCTGCTGCAATGGCATTTTCAATATTTACCATGCCTGGTAAAGGAAATTGAATTTGTTTAATATTCGTGAAGGGGGTCGTCAAATCAAAAACAAAGCCGGTGTTTTTTATCCTGATGTTTTGAGCATAAAAATCTGCCCGTGGATCGTCTAATGCATAAGTATATTTTGTTGCTCTCGTGTTTAGTTGGCTCCTGATGTTTTGATGTACTACAAGTGCACCATTTTTTTCAATGTTTCCCGAAAACCGGTTGAATGATGAATGTATTTCTGAAATATTTCCATAAATGTCTAAATGATCTGCATCCATACTTGTAATCACGGCATAAGAGGGAGACAGGTGAAGGAATGAACGGTCGTATTCATCGGCTTCGGTAACAATATATTGGCTTTGATCATTAAAAAGAAGATTCGTGTTGAAATTTTTGGCGATCCCCCCCAAAAAAGCATTGCATCCATTTGAAGATTGCTGCATGATGTGTGCACACATGGTGGATATTGATGTTTTCCCATGTGTTCCACCCACGGCAATACAAGTTTTATCTTCTGATAACATACCTAATACACGGGCACGTTTAAAGACTGTAAAACCCTGTTTTTTAAGATGATTTAAAATGACATGATCCCGTGGAATGGCTGGGGTATAAATTACAAGCGTTTTGTTTATTGATGATTTATCAACAAGAAAACCTGGCATTTCTTCAATCCTGTCCTGGTAATGCACGCTTATGCCTTCCTCCTGCAAGCTCTTCGTGAGAGCAGTTTCCACCTTGTCGTATCCTGCAACTTTTTTGCCGGTGAGATGAAAGTATCTTGCCAGGGCGCTCATGCCAATGCCGCCAATGCCAATCAAATAAACAATATGTATATCTTTAAATTTCAATTTTCTATTTGTTCTAGAATATTATTTGCAATATTTTCAGCTGAATTGTTTACAGCCATTTTCATGATATTTCGTCTCAACGTATTTTGTTGTTCGTCATCTTCTAATAATTCAAGTGTCCTGGGCAATAAATCTTCTTCTGCTTGTTCATCTTTAATAAGCATGGCCGCGTTATTTTTCACCAGTGCCTTGGCATTTTTTGTTTGATGGTCTGCCACTACATTTGGCGAAGGCACGAAAACAGCCGGAATGCCAACGATGCTGATTTCTGAAATTGCAATCGCTCCTGCCCTCGAGATGACAACATCGGCAACCGCGTAGGCCATGTCCATTTTATTTATGAATTCCATCACGTGTATATTTTCCGGCATCAAATGATCTACCTGTTGCTTAATTTCATTAAAATAATATTTACCGGACTGCCATAATACCTGAATTTTTTTATTTTGCATGATGGTCTTCAAATATTTGATAACACTATTGTTGATGGTCTTTGCACCCAGGCTTCCCCCGACGATCAGGAGAGTTTTACGATCTTTATCGAGTTGAAAATGTTCATACCCTTTTTGACGTTTGTCTTCCATATCAATTAAATCTTTTCTGACAGGGTTGCCCGTGACGTGAACAGGAATGCCCGGGAAATATGTTTTAATTTCATCATATGCAACACAAATCAGTGCCGCACGTTTTCCCAGCAGCCTGTTCGCGAGCCCCGGGTAAGAATTTTGTTCCTGCAATACCACGGGAATGCCTCTTTTTGCCGCTACACGTAAGACAGGGTAGCTGGCAAATCCTCCAACACCCACTACTACATCGGGTTTAAAAGATGATATGATATTTTTGGATATAAAAATGCTTCGCGTCAGTTTATACAAGAAAGCAATATTTTTAAACGAGAATTTTCGCTGTAAACCAATCACCGGCAATCCAATAATTTCATATCCTGCTGCTGGTACTTTATCCATTTCCATCCTGTTCTTTGCTCCCACGAATAAGACGTGGGTATTATGATGTATTTTCTTTAATGCATCGGCAATGGCAATAGCAGGAAACACGTGGCCTCCTGTACCCCCTCCACTGATAATGACGCGAATTGTTTTATCCATTTTTGTCCTCCTTTTCAATTTTCATTTCCCTGCTGATTCCTAAAATAATCCCCAGGGAGAGGCTTGTAAAGAGTATTGAAGAACCTCCCATGCTCACCAGGGGCAGTGTCTGTCCGGTTACCGGCAAAAGGTTAACAGCAACAGCCATGTTGATCATGGCCTGAAAAACAAGCATTATGGCCAATCCAATGGCCAGGAAGGCAGGGAATGTCCGGTTGGATTTTTTCACGATGAGTCCTGCCCTGTATAATAAAAACAAGTACATGAACAGGATCAGCATCCCGCCAATCAAACCATATTCTTCAATAATAATGGCATAAATAAAGTCAGAAAAAGGATTTGGCAAGAAATTACGCTGAGTACTGTTGCCAGGCCCTTTGCCAATAAAACCGCCTGTAGCAATAGCTATTTTTGCTTGTTCAACCTGGTAATTATCATTATCTGAGTTAAAATATGCATCAATTCTGTTTTTCCATGTATAAATCCGGCTCTCTGTATTTGTTGTATAAACAATCAGAATAAATATGCCTAAAAAAAACACTCCAACGCCCGTGAGCGCTAGCAGGTATTTAGTATTGATCCGCCCGATGAACATTAGAATTAAACACGCTACAAACAGGATGGCAGCTGTAGAAAAGTTTTCGGGTAAGATAAGCATGCATGTTATGATAACCGGGATGATTACAGGCAAAAATGCATTTTTCATATCTTTTATTTGCTCTTGCTTAAGCGAAAGTACTCGTGCAACATACATTACCAGTGCCAGCTTGGCAATGTCTGATGTTTGCATGGTGATTCCTATCCCGGGCAAAACAAGCCACCTGGATGCCTGGTTGACTGATGCACCCATGATCATTGTCACGAATAACAATGGAAGAGCAACCATAAGTAAAAGCTGCGAAAAACGCATATAATATTTATAAGGCACCAAATGAAAGATAAACATCCCGATCAGGCCTATTAAAAGAAATATCAAATGACGCGTAAAATAATAAATGGTGTTTCCTTCCTGGAATCTATAGGCCAATGTCCCGGTTGAGCTATACACGGCCAATAAAGAAAAAACTGAAAGGAAAAATATAATTCCCCAGATGACTTTGTCGCCTTTTAAATATTTTGATACACGGTCATAAAAACTCATACTTGATGGTTATTCTTATTTATATATTAAATTTTACAATTTTCTTACACAATCTTTAAATTGGTTTCCACGGTCTTCATAATTATCAAACAAATCAAAACTGGCACATGCTGGTGATAAAAGAACGGTATCACCTTTGTCTGCAAGTAAAAATGCTTTGCTCACTGCTTCTGCCATGGACCCGGCATCTACAACTTGAGGCATCAATGAATCAAATGCTTTATGGATTTTCGTGTTATCTTTACCAAGGCAAACAATGGCCTTGACCTTTTCTTTGACCAGGTCTTTTAATACACTATAATCATTGCCTTTGTCTATGCCTCCTGCAATCCATATCACGTTGTCACTCATGCTTTCCAAGGCATACCACGTTGAGTTGATATTGGTTGCCTTAGAGTCGTTAATAAATTGTACATCACGTATTTTCAAGTAGGGCTCAAGCCGGTGCTCAACCCCCTGGAAACCAGACAAACTCTCCCTGATGGTTTCCTTCCTGATGTCATAAATCCTGGCTGCTATACCCGCGGCCATTGAATTATAGATGTTATGTTTTCCTGACAGTGATAATTCTTTTATACCCATGGTAAATTGTTTATTTTGATATGTTATGATAATTTGTTCATCCTGTATATACGCGGTTTGGCCTCCTGTTATCTCAATAGAGAAAGGCAATAATTCAGCCTGAATATTTGATGACAGTATTTTTTTATCTATACAAGGGTCATCGTTTGAATAAATAAATTTGTCAGAAGCTGTAAGGTTTTTTGTTATATTGAATTTTGCATTGACATATTCCTGCATGTCATAATGGTATCTGTCGAGATGATCGGGCGTAATATTCAGGATTACGGCAACGTTCGGTTTAAACGCGCCTATATCTTCAAGCTGAAAACTGCTTAATTCAATAATATAAATGTCAAAATCATTTTCTGCTACCTGCATTGCAAAACTTTTGCCTATATTACCTGCCAGTCCTACATTCATTCCTGCATTTGAAAATATGTGATAAATCAGATTCGTGGTTGTTGTCTTTCCATTGCTTCCTGTCACACAAATTGTTTGGGCATTGGTAAATCGTGAAGCAAATTCAATTTCGCTTATGACTGGTATTTTCTTTGACTGTATGATTTTCATCACCGGTGCTTCATTCGGAATCCCGGGGCTCTTAATGATCTCAAGAGCATCTAACATTTTATTTCCCGTGTGTGTTCCTTCTTCCCATTCAATGTTATGATCGAGTAATATGTTTTTGTATTGTCCGGGAATTTGGTTTTGGTCAGATACAAAAACGTCATATCCCTGTTTTTTGGCTAAAACAGCAGCGCCTGTTCCGCTTTCTTTTCCTCCGATTATGACTATTTTCTTTTGATTCATTTATCTGACCTTAAGTGTAATAATTGTTAAAGCTGCCAACAAGATCCCTACAATGAAAAACCTGGTGACAATTTTGGGTTCGGGATATCCAAGTTTCTGATAATGATGATGAATAGGAGTCATTTTAAACACCCTCCTTCCCTCGCCAAATTTTTTACGCGTGTATTTAAAGTAGCCTACCTGGATGATCACGGATACACTCTCAACAAGAAAGATTCCGCATAATATAGGGATCAGCAATTCTTTGCGGATAATAATCGCGAAGACGGCAATGATACCCCCGATAGACAAGCTGCCCGTATCGCCCATGAAGACTTGTGCCGGATAAGAATTGTACCATAAAAATCCGACGGTAGCCCCGATAAAAGCGCCCATAAAAATCACCAGTTCACCCGTGAACGGGATGAACATGATGTTAAGGTAATCGGCATAAATGATATTCCCGGACAAATATGCAAACACCCCGAGCGTGGCTCCAATAATAGCAGAAGTACCCGTGCACAATCCATCCATTCCATCGGCCAGATTGGCCCCGTTTGACACGGCCGTTATAATGAATATCACCACGATAATGAATACAATCCACACCCATTTTTGAGCTTGTTTATCACTCAGGAACCCGATCAAATTCGCGTAATCACCTTCATTGTTCTTAAAAAAAGGAATGGTTGTTTTGGTTGATTTTACTTCTCTTGTATAAATGACTTGTGTATGATTATCCCGTGTTATTTCCATCTTCTTTATATTTGCTTCTCCCTGCCAATCAATCACTTTTTCTCTTATCACGACATCTTCGGATAAGTAAAGTGTAAGCCCCACGATGATCCCGAGTACTACTTGTGCCAATATTTTTAATTTACCTGCCAGTCCCTTTTTTTCATTTTTAAATGTCTTGATATAATCATCAATAAACCCTATTGCCCCCAGCCAAACAGTAGTAACAAGCATGAGAATGATGTATATATTGGTTAAGTCAGCAAATAGTAAAGTAGGAATAATGATAGAAGCAATAATAATAAGGCCTCCCATCGTTGGGGTCCCGGATTTTTGAGTTTGTCCTTCCAGGCCGAGGTTTCTGATGTTTTCACTGACTTGTTTTTTTCGTAGCAATTTGATGATTTTTTTACCAAAAATCAATGAGATCACCAGAGATACAATAAGTGTCATAGCCGTTCTGAACGAGATGTAATAAAACACTCCGGCTCCCGGAAAATCCAATTCATTTAAGTAATCAAAAAAATAATACAACATAGGCCAATCTATTAAAATTCAGAGTATGTCAACATACCCGTTGGTTTATATTTAATACTTCATTTATTACTTCTTTGTCATTAAAAGGATATCTGACTCCTTTGATCTCCTGATATTTTTCGTGTCCCTTGCCTGCTATCAGGATAATATCTCCCTGCCCTGCAAGCATTGAAGCAGTTTTGATCGCTTCGTACCTGTTTATTATAGCAATTACTTCGTGATGTTTTTCGGCAGTTACACCTTGCATCATATCTTTTATAATGGCTTCAGGTTCTTCATTTCGTGGATTGTCAGATGTAAAAATGACTTTATTGCTAAAATTTGCAGCAATCTTCCCCATTTCAGAGCGTTTTTCACGGTCTTTATCTCCCCCGGCTCCAACAACGGTAATGATTTTCTTGTCTGCATCTTTTTTAATATGATTAATGGTTTCCAATACATTTTTCAGGGCATCGGGTGTATGTGCATAATCAATGATCACGTGAATATTGCTTTCTGAATGGATATGTTCAAATCTGCCCTCTACATTTTTCATACTGCTCATTATTTGCAATGCATTATCTTCATTCATTCCCAGGATACAACTTACAGCATAAACAGCAACCAGGTTATACGCGTTGAATGTTCCGTTCAAGGAGGTCCAGACTTGTTTGTTATTGATATCAAGGAGCATCCCACTAAAATCGCTTTCAATGACTTTGCCTTTGTAATCAGCCATTTTTTTTAGCCCGCATGTAAAGACCTCCGCGTTGGTATTTTGTATTATTATTTTACCATTTTTGTCATCAATATTGGTTAATGCAAATGTTCCTGATGGCAGATTGTCGAAAAATGTCTTTTTTACATCCAGGTAATTTTTATAAGTGCCGTGATAATCGAGATGCTCACGCGAGATATTTGTAAATACTCCTCCCTTGAATTTCATGCCTGCAACCCGTTTTTGGTGGATCGCGTGTGAGCTGACTTCCATAAAGCAATACTTACATTGTTCATCGAGCATTTGTCTTAAAACACGTTGAATTGAAATGGCATCGGGTGTAGTACGAGTTGCTGGAACTTCATGTTGATTGATCATTATCTTTACTGTCGAGATCAGTCCTGATTTTTGTCCATTTTGAATAAACATGTGATATAAAAGGGTTGCTACTGTTGTCTTGCCGTTTGTGCCTGTTATACCAATCACATCCATCTGCCGGGAAGGATGTCCAAAAAAAGCTGACGCGATGACTCCCAGGGCTCCAACCGAATCGTTTACCCGGATGTAAATGACCCGATTTTTTCTTTGTCCTGGTAATTTTTCACATACCACGGCAATGGCACCATTTTCTATTGCTTTGTCAATATACTGATGGCCATCTGTTACTGTTCCTTTCACTGCAATAAACAAGCTGTTCGAGGATACGTTTCTTGAATCCATGCTGATGTCCTGCACGTTTGTATCTGTATTTCCAATGCTTTGGACAACAGGTATGTCTTGTAATATGTCAGCCAGTTTTTTCAATAATATTTATTTTTTATTCATCAACAAAACTCATTGTCAACACGATCCGGTCGTTCGGCCTGATTATTTCACCGGCATCCAGAGATTGTTCGACCACTGTTCCTCTTCCCCTGATTTTTACATTCAGTTCCAATTTTTCTAATAAATAGGTGGCATCTTTCGCCCCCATACCAATCACGCTTGGCACAAGCTCTTTGTCAATAAAAATATTGCTGCATTCCACGGCATTCCCGCTCATGTTGGTTGCAATCCAATCAGAGGTGATATCATCATTTATTGTTTTTATATCCAGTGTATTTAACACGCTAAATAATGAGCTTTTTAAACCGGGTTTTGTATACGGTGCATTCACTTGTCCTGCAATTTTAGAGTCTTCTACAGATTTGTACAATCGCGGGCTGGTAGCATATACATTGTCTGCAATTTCCCTGAATACCGGGCCGGCTACAAGACTTCCGTAATAGATGTTTTTCGAGGGTGAATTGATCACCACGATGCATGAATAATGCGGGTCATCAGCAGGAAAGTACCCGACAAACGAGGCCTGGTAACTTGTATTAGATTGATTTTGATACCCGTATTTTTTATTAGCCAGTTCAACTGTTCCTGTTTTCCCGGCTATATTGTAGTTATTATTTTTGAGGTTTCGTGCTGTCCCGTTTTCCACGACTCCTTTTAACAACTCCTTTGCTTTTTTAATGGTTGATGATGAACAGATTGAAGGATCAATCACATCAGTATTAAAAACTTCTTTTGTTTCGCCATGGTATTGCACTTCTTTAATGAACATTGGTTTAACCATTTTCCCATTGTTTGCCACTGCATTATAGAAGGTTAATATTTGTAATGGCGTGAGCCTTACTTCATATCCAAACGACATCATTGGCAATGTAATTCCTGACCATAAGTTATCCCCGGGATACTTGATCAGGGGATCGCCTTCTCCTTTAATCCTGAGGTTAATTTTTTCATTGAGTTTCATACGGTATAGCCTGTCTATAAAGCGCCCGGGTTTGTTTTTATAGTAATCTGTAATGATTTTGGACATGCCTACATTAGAAGAAAATTCAAACACCTGTTTGACTGAAATTCTTCCATAACCGCCTTCTTTGGTGTCTTCTACTGTATGATTATAATATTTAACCTTACCCTTTTCAGTATCTATGGTATCGTCAAGGTCGACATACCCGTCTTCAATGGCTGCCATCAAAGCTGGTAATTTAAATGTAGATCCGGGTTCTGTGCTTTCTCCAATAGCGTAATTATATGTTTCATAGTATCTGCCGTCGTCATTCCGCTCGAGATTGGCAATGGCCTTAATTTCTCCTGTTTTCACTTCCATCAATACAGCACAACCATGATGTGCATCGTGTCGTTTCAGGTGGTTGTATAGAGCTGTTTCGGCAACGTCCTGGTAACGGATATCAATGGTACTCACGAGATCGTGCCCATCCTTCGGCTCTACCTGATTGTTGTCATTCACGGGCATCCAGGCATTGCCGGTGATGCGTCGCATCAATCGTAATCCTTCAGTTCCTTCCAACACGTGATCATATGCTCCCTCGAGGCCCACGATATTTCCAGATTCTCCTTTCGTGGTGTATCCTATGGTTCGTGCAGCAAGCGCGCCAAACGGCCTGATTCGTTTATTTTTTTTAATAGCAATTAATCCACCCTTGTACCTGCCCCGGTTAAAAATCGGGAATGTTTTAAGCATTTTCATCTCATCATATGACACCCATTTTTTCAACAGGTAATAGCGGTTGCCGTTTCGCCTGGCACGTAATAAATCAAGTTTATATTGTAACGGTGTTTTGTCCTCAAAAAGATCAGCAAGGCAGATGGCCAATTTGTCTATATTATTGTTGATGATCTGGTCATTGAGCCCATCACTTAAGAAATCTACACGTATTTCATAATATGGCACGGAAGTGGCCAGAAGCATTTCACCGTCAGTGGCACGTATGTCTCCCCTGTTAGCTTCCACGCTCATATTCCGCAGGATAAGCTTATCGGATTTTTCTTTGTATACTTCTGACTGAAAAACCTGCAAATAAACCACCCTGCCGATGATGAATACAGCCATTAAAACTATACAAAGGTAAATGACTGCCACTCTCCATAATATGTCTTTTTTTAATGACACGTGTTTATTCTTTTTCAGGTATGACAATTTTCTGAGGCGGTGCTGTTAATTGCTTGAGCCCGACACCCTGGTTTTCAACGAGCCTTTCGACCTGCGATTGCCGGCTCATGCGCATTAACCGGGTATAAGAAGATGTTGCCTCGGCACGTAATTCTTTTACTTCTTCCTTTAAAAGCATGGTTTCCCTCGCGATTTTCTCGGCATGATACCGGTTCGCGATATAAAAGAAAATCAACAGGCTCACGAATATAATGTAAGGCAGCTGCTCCACCACCTTTTTAGATGCCAGCAGATTGCCTGTTAAAAACTCCCGAAGGGAGTTTGATTTGTTTTCCCGACGCTCTTTTTTTTGATCTATGAATTCTACATTTTCATTCATATGCATTTGAATTTGCTGCTTTTCGGAATCTTCCGATTCCTGTATTTTTTTATTTTTTTCTACAATTTTTTATAGCTAATTTTTTTCCGCGATCCTCAATTTCGCGCTTCGTGATCTTGAATTTACTTTGATCTCTTCCTGATCTGGCATAATGACTTTTTTATTGATCATGTGAAATGGAGAAATGATATTCCCGTAAAAGTCTTTTTTCACGCTTCCCTCAAAATTGCCGGTCTGCATAAACCGCTTGACTAACCGGTCTTCTGCCGAGTGGTAAGCAATGACCACGAGCCGTCCGCCCGGTTCTATGACATCAGCAGCCTGACGGAGAAATTCTTTAAGGTTGTTCATCTCATCATTGACTTCAACGCGCAGGGCCTGAAATATTTTTGCCAGAAATTTGTGTTCCCTTCCCTTTGGAATAAAAGGTTTAATAATGCTCAGTAGGTCTTCCATATGCTCTACCTGTTGCTCGGCCCTTCCTTTTTCAATGGCATTTGCAATTTTACCGGGCATTTTAACATCTCCATAGTGTTTAAAAATCCGGGCCAATTGATCTGCTGTATATTTATTTAATATCTCTTTAGCTGTTTTCCCGGTGTCCTGATTCATTCGCATATCGAGCGTTGCATCTGAAAAACCAAAAGAGAATCCACGTTGGGGGGTATCGAATTGATGAAATGACACACCCAGGTCTGCTAATATTCCATTGACCTTTTTAATTTGATGATAATCTAAAAAGTGTATCATGTATTTGAAGTTATGCCTTATGAATATCAATCGATCATCATTAAATGCATTTTTTTCGGCGTCGGCATCCTGGTCAAAAGCAATAAGTTTCCCGTTTTTATTGAGTTTTGACATGATCTTTCCCGAGTGGCCGCCTCCACCAAATGTGGCATCGACATATATGCCCGCTGGATTGATGTTCAACCCGTCTATACTTTCTTTTAATAATGCCGGTGTATGGTACATCATTCGGTTTCGTTTAGAGGTGAGTTATTTCCACCCATGATTTTTTCGGCCAACGCGGCAAAGTCATCATCATTCGGTTCCACGCGTTCGTACAGGTCGCTTGCCCATATTTCAATACGTCCATCTTGTCCGGCAAATACCAATTCCCTGTCAATTCCAACGAGGTCTGTTAATCGTTTGGGGATTAACAACCTGTTGTTGGCATCGAGTTCTATTTGAGCAGTACCCCGGTAAAAGCCTCTTAAAAATTGGTTGTGTTCTTTGTTATACGGGTTTACTTTTGACCTGATGATCTCATTCTGACGTTCCCATTCTTTCATGGGGTAGAGAATTAAACATTTTTCGAAAATGTCTTTTTTTATGACAAAGGTGGTTTCGGAAGCAGTTGATAATTGCTTTTTCAAAGAAGAGGGCATTACAACCCTTCCCTTTGCATCCATTTTACAATTATAGTCTCCTACGAAGTTTGCCATGAGATGAATACATTTTGAACAAAATTAAAAAATTATTATCCACTTCCACCCACTTCCTCCCATTTTTTTCCACATTGTTAATAACTTTTTCCACTGCAATGCCTGAAAAGGCCTGATCCTAAAGGAAATGCAACAATTAACATGCATCTAAAACTTTATAAAAGAGGGAGTTATGAACAGGTAAGCGATGGTTTATGGCAAAAGACCGGGAAGATCGTCGAGCCAGTTGATAAACGATGTCGGATTCTGGTTATAACAGCATATAAAACACATATTCCTGTTTTCCACATTGGGATGCCCTAACGTGGACAAGCCACAACCAAACAAATAACAAATCTCAAAATACAAATAACAACTGAATGAAGTGAGCTCGTATGCATTATAATATTTATTAGATTGTGAGTAAATAAATTTCACTCAACAAATGACAAAACAGGTGTATGATTTAGAAGAACGAACTTTTCATTTTGCAAAGCGAGTAAAATTATATACAAGAAAACTTATAAAATCAAAATAGTGTGTTTCGTATTTAAAATTTTATTATTTGTTTTTTGGAATTTTTGCCAAATAATGCAAAAATATTAGATGTAAGGCACT